>NZ_JAVRBF010000253.1:0-595 GCF_032436805.1 Streptomyces sp. P17
GCCGCCAGTGCCTCCTGAAGCAAGGTTTCGTCCTTACCGGGGATGCTCCAGCGTTCGCTTATCGCTTCCATGCTGTAATTGAAGTGTAATTCATTGATAAGGGGATCGGCCACCTGAACGTCACGAAACCATTTGACGTTCGGGAAGGTGATCCCTTCCTCCTCCAGAAAGTCCAGATCATACCCGAGATTGGCCCCGACCAGAATGCCGTCGAAGCGCCGCGCACAGTCCTGAACGTAGGCAATCACCTGCTCAGCGGGCATATTCCCGCCCCCGCCGTGCCGGATCGGGAGATAAAACGCAGGGCCGTCCTCAATCGCAAAGCTAACGCCTGCGATGTAGGCCCCGCGCCTTACCCCTGGGCCAAGTTTGGTCAGCAACTCATCGCGTGTTTCTGTATCGATAGCGACCCGGCCCGAGCCCCAGCTCGTTGGGAGGTCCGACAAACGGGGAGGAACCCAGGCACTATCGGGTTCAAACAGCGGCAGTTGCGCAAACATTCTCAAGTCTCTCCATTACTGAATCGAAGTCTTCACGATCCCGGTTCGCTTCCACCTTAAGGAAGGCGTGACGAACGGTCGTGCGATCCCGGTTG
>NZ_JAVRBF010000137.1:0-4802 GCF_032436805.1 Streptomyces sp. P17
GCTCTCGGCGTGCCGGCCGGAAGCCCTCGTACTGGATGTACCTGGGCTTTCGGCCGGTGCGGCGAGAGTGCGTGCCGTCGCGTCGCGACGGGGCGAACGTTGCCTGTCGCGGCACTAGGCGGGGCGCAGCCAGACGGTGGCCAGCGGCGGCAGCGCAAGGCGAATACTGGCGGCACGGCCGTGCCAGCCCTGGGGCTCCGGCTTGAGCGGGTCGGGGTTCGTGACGTCGCTGCCGCCGTACCTCGCCGCGTCCGTGTTCAGGGTCTCGTGCCAGGCCGGGATGTCGTCGGGCACGCCCAGGCGGTACTCGTGCCGCACCACCGGCGAGAAGTTGGAGACCGACAGCAGCGGGACGCCCTCCGCGTCGCACCTCAGGAAGGCGAAGACGTTGTCGTCCGCCGCGTCCCCGACCACCCACTGGAAGCCGGCCGGGTCGATGTCCTGCTGCCACAGGGCCGGCGTGTGCCGGTACACCACGTTCAGGTCACGGACCAGATCGCGGACGCCCCGATGATCGGGCTCGGCACCGTAGGCCGGATCCAGCAGCCACCAGTCCGGGCCGTGTGCCTCCGACCACTCCGCCCCCTGGGCGAACTCCTGCCCCATGAAGAGGAGTTGCTTGCCGGGATGGGCCCACATGAAGCCCAGGTACGCCCGGTGGTTCGCGCGCTGCTGCCACCAGTCGCCCGGCATCTTCGACACCAGCGACCCCTTGCCGTGCACGACCTCGTCGTGGGAGATCGGCAGGACGTAGTTCTCGCTGTAGGCGTACACCATCGAGAAGGTCATCTCGTGATGGTGGTACTTGCGATGGATCGGCTCATGGGACATGTAGCCCAGCGAGTCGTGCATCCAGCCCATGTTCCACTTCAGACCGAAGCCCAGGCCCCCGAAGCCGCCGGGGCCCATGTGGTGGGTGGCGCGCGTGACGCCGTCCCAGGCGGTGGACTCCTCCGCGATCGTCACCACCCCCGGCACCCGCCGGTACACCGTGGCGTTCATCTCCTGGAGAAACGCCACCGCGTCCAGGTTCTCCCGGCCGCCGTGCACATTCGGGACCCACTGCCCCGGCTCACGCGAGTAGTCCAGGTACAGCATCGAGGCGACCGCGTCCACCCGCAGCCCGTCGATATGGAACTCCTCGCACCAGTACACGGCGTTCGCGACAAGGAAGTTGCGCACCTCGCGCCGCCCGAAGTCGAACTCCAGCGTGCCCCAGTCGGGATGCGCCGACCGCAGCGGGTCCTCGTGCTCGTAGAGCGGACGCCCGTCGAACTCCGCCAACGCCCAGTCGTCCCGCGGGAAGTGTGCCGGCACCCAGTCCATCAGCACGCCGATGCCCGCCTGGTGCAGGGCGTCGACGAGGAACTTGAAGTCGTCGGGCGTTCCGAGCCGGGCCGTGGGCGCGTAGAAGCCGGTGACCTGGTAGCCCCAGGAACCACCGAAGGGATGCTCGGCGACCGGCATCAGCTCCACATGGGTGAAGCCCAGGTCCTTGACATAGGCGGGGAGCTGCTCGGCGAGCTGGCGGTACGTCAGTCCCGGTCGCCAGGACGGCAGATGGACCTCGTAGACGGAGAACGGGCCTTCGTGCGCCGGTACCTGCCCGCGCTGTTCCAGCCACTCCTCGTCGTGCCACTCGTGGTGCGAGGCGTGCACGATCGACGAGGTGTTGGGCGGGGCCTCGGTACGGCGGGCCAGCGGATCGGCGCGCAGGGTGCGGGAACCGTCGGACCGGGTGATCTCGAACTTGTACAGCTCGCCCTCGCCTATGCCCGGGACGAACAGCTCCCACACCCCGGTCCCGCCGAGCGAGCGCATCGGATACCCGGTGCCGTCCCAGAAGTTGAAGGTCCCCGCAAGCCGCACTCCGCGCGCGTTCGGCGCCCACACCGTGAACCGGGTGCCGGGCACGCCCTGGTGGGTCATCGGCTCGGCGCCGAGCGCCTTCCACAGCTGCTCGTGCCGGCCCTCGCCGATCAGATGCAGATCCAGATCGCCCAGCGCGGGCAGGAAGCGGTACGGATCCTCGGTCTCCAGCTCGGCGCTCTCGTACGCCACGAGGATCCGGTACTCCGGCACGCCCCGCAGCGGCAGCAGCCCCGAGAAGAAGCCCTCACCGTCGTCGTGCAGCTCGGCCCGCAGCTCCCCGGCGAGAACGGTGACGGCACGGGCGTACGGCCGGAAGGCCCGGAAGGCCACTCCACCGGGCACGGGATGCGCGCCCAGCACGGAGTGCGGGTCGTGGTGGGTGCCGGCGAGGAGGCGGGCACGGTCGTCGGCGTCCACGGCGGGGGAGACGGCGATCTCCACGGGCGCCGGAAGCGGGGACTTCACGGCCTTCTTGGCGGTGGTGGTCTTCTTGGCCGGAGGCGGGGCCTTCTTCGCGGCGGCCTTCTTGACGGCCGCCTTCTTGGTCACGGCCTTCTTCGCCACCGCCTTCTTCGCCACCGCCTTCTTCGCCACCGCCTTCTTCGCGGAAGCCTGCTTCTCGGCGACCTTCTTGGCCGTCTTCTTGGCCGTCTTCTTCGCCGGCTTCGCGACGCTCTTCTCCTCGGCCGTCTGCTCGGCCGACTGCTGCGGATCCGGACCGGAGGACGGGGGTCGGGGGGTCACGGGTGGGGCCTCCTCGGCGGGGATGACGGGGAAAGAGAAGGGGAGGTGCCGTCCACGGCCAGCCGGCGCACCGCCGACAGCGGGACCGGCAGCCAGTCGGGTCGGTGGCGGGCCTCGTAGACGACCTCGTAGATCGCCTTGTCCGTCTCGCACGCCCGCAGCAGCACGGGGTCGGTTCGCGGATCGACGCCGGAGACCTCGGCGTACCCGGAGCAGTACGCGGCCCGGCAGGTCTCGGCCCAGCCGGGTATCGGCGGTTCGGCCGAGTGCGCCGCGTAGTCGAAGGAGCGCAGCATCCCGGCGATGTCCCGCAGCGGCGGCTGCGGCAGACGGCGTTCGGCCAGCGGCTTCGCCGGTTCGCCCTCGAAGTCGATGAGCCACCACTGACCGGCGGGCGAGCGCAGGCACTGCCCCAGATGGAGATCTCCGTGGACGCGCTGGGCGGTCCAGGTGCGGCCCTCCGCCGCGAGCGTGCCCAGCGCCTCGAAGGCGGACCGCAGCCCGGGCGCGTACGGTCTGAGCGCGGGCACCGCCTGTGCGGCGGCATCAAGCCGCTCCACCATGCCGTCGACCATCAGCTCCAGTTGGGCATGGCCGAGGGTGACCGTCGGCAGTGCGCGGGCCAGCGCGGTGTGCACCTCTGCGGTGGCCCGTCCGAGCCCCCTTGCCTCCGCGGCGAAGTCCTCGCCCTTGGACAGCTCGCGCAGCGCCAGCTCCCAGCCGTCCGAGGCGCCCTGCACAAAGGGCTGGAGCACCCCGAGGACGTACGGCTCCCCGGTCTGCTCGGCCCGGATCCACGCCGTCGGCGCCGGTACCCGGGGGCAGCCCTCGCGGGCCAGCGCCAACGGCAGCTCCAGGTCGGGATTGACGCCGGGCACGACCCGGCGCAACAGCTTCAGGATGAACGTATCGCCGTAGACGACCGACGAGTTGGACTGCTCGGCGGTCATCACGCGCGGTATCAGGCCCGGCCGGATCTCCTGGTCAGGCTCCCGTTCGAAGCGCAGCCCGCCGATGCGGGCCTGGGTGCGCAGTGCCTCCAGGAGCAGTTCGGCGGGCCGGGGGTCGTAGAGGGCCTCGTACACCGTGTGTCCGGTGAGCGGGCCCTGGTCCACATGGCCGATCAGCGCGGGCGCGAGCCGGGGCGGCAGCGCCTCGCGCACGCCTATGAGGAGCTGGTAGCAGTCGCCGGGCATGGGTGACTGATGAGCACGTACGAGCAGGTGGTAGAGGCCCGGCTTGCCGTCGGCCGGCAGCAGCTCGGTGGCGGCGACCAGCGAGAACCCGGTGACCGGGCGGCCCTTCCCGGCGAACCACCGCTGCCGCGGCAGCCACTCCCGCAACAGGGGATCCAGGGACGCCAGGAAACCCGGGGTTGAAGTGAGGGTACGGGTGACGGCTTCCGACATGACGTCGCGTCCTTTCCCCGGGGTGGTCGGGGTGTTAGTGATGCGTGCCCCGGGCGGGGCGGAGGAAACCGCCCCGCCGGGCTTCTAGGAGTTCTCCTTGCGGAGCCGGAACCAGTAGAAGCCGTGTCCCGCCAGCGTCAGCAAGTACGGCAGCTCCCCGATGGCCGGGAATCGCACCCCGCCGAACAGCTCCACCGGATGCCGTCCGTTGAACCTCCGCAGATCCAGCTCGGTCGGCTGGGCGAACCGGGAGAAGTTGTGCACGCACAGGACGAGATCGTCCTCGTACTCCCGCAGGAACGCGATCACGGCCGGGTTGGACGACTGGAGCTCGGTGTACGAGCCGAGCCCGAACGCCGGGTTCTGCTTACGGATCTCGATCATGCGCCGGGTCCAGTGCAGCAGGGACGACGGCGAGGACATCGAGGCCTCGACGTTGGTCACCTGATAGCCGTAGACCGGGTCCATGATCGTGGGCAGATACAGCCGGCCCGGATCACAGGAGGAGAAGCCCGCGTTCCTGTCCGGCGTCCACTGCATGGGCGTGCGGACGGCGTCGCGGTCACCGAGCCAGATGTTGTCGCCCATGCCGATCTCGTCGCCGTAGTAGAGGATCGGCGAGCCGGGCAGCGACAGCAGCAGGGCGGTGAAGAGTTCGATCTGGTTGCGGTCGTTGTCCAACAAAGGCGCCAGTCGACGCCGGATGCCGATGTTGGCGCGCATGCGGGGGTCCTTGGCGTACTCGGCCCACATGTAGTCGCGTTCCTCGTCGGTGAC
>NZ_JAVRBF010000138.1:0-4704 GCF_032436805.1 Streptomyces sp. P17
CGGTATGCGTCGACACCGCCCCGATCACCCGCTACCCCGACACCAACCCGGAGCACCACACCACCCCGGACAACCTCGCCTACGTCATCTACACCTCCGGATCGACCGGCACCCCCAAGGGCGCCATGATCCAGCACTCCGGGGTGGTGAACATGGCTGGTGCGCTGCGGAGGGAATACCGACTCCACACCGGCAGCCGGATTCTCCAGTTCGCGTCGCTCGCGTTCGATGCTTCGGCCTTCGAGATCTTCTCGATGTTCGGGGTCGGCGGAACGGTGGTACTCGCCTCTCGCCCGCAGCTGATGCCCGGAGGTGAGCTGGAGAACACCATCCGGACCTACGGCATCAACACGATCACGCTTCCTCCTTCGGTTCTCGAGCGAGCGGACACGAGCTTCCTGGAGCAGTTGGACGTTCTGATCGTCGGCGGTGAAGCGTCCAATCCGGAGTCCTGGCAGGCATGGCAGCGGTGCCCGCGGCTGATCAACGGTTACGGCCCGTCTGAGGCGACCGTGTGCGTCGTCACGTACGACGGAAAGGAAGCCGTGTCGGGCTCCGTGCCGATCGGTCGTCCTGTCGCGAACACCGAGGTGTTCGTGGTGGGTCAGGCCGACCGGCTGGTGCCGGTCGGTGTGCCCGGGGAGCTGCTGGTGGGTGGGGCCAGCGTGGGGCGGGGCTACCTGAACCGGCCGGAGCTGACCGCCGAGAAGTTCGTCGAAGTGGAGATCGGTGCAAAGACCCGTCGGGTGTATCGCACCGGCGACCTGGCCCGGTGGCTGCCCAGCGGTGACCTGGAGTTCCTCGGCCGGATCGACACCCAGATCAAGATGCGGGGCATCCGCATCGAACTTGGCGAGATCGAGACACGGTTGGTGGCGCACCAGGACGTGGCGTCGGCCGTAGCGGTCGTGCGTGAGGAGTCCGCCGGGGACAAGCGGCTCGTTGCCTACGTGGTACCGCGCCAGGGCGTCACGCTGGACACCACGGGGATGCGGCGCTGGTGCGGCGACAGCCTGCCCGACTACATGGTGCCCGCCGCGTTCGTGTTCCTGGACGCCCTGCCGCTCACGCCCAACGGCAAGGTGGACCGCCGGGCCCTGCCCGCCCCCGAGAGTGACCGGCCCGATCTCGCCGCCCAGTACGTGGCTCCGCGCGACGAGATCGAGACCGCCATCGCCGGCATCTGGGCCAAGGTGCTGGGCGTCGACCAGGTCGGCATTCACGACAACTTCTTCGACCTGGGCGGACACTCCCTGCTTCTGGCACAGGTGCGCGGTCACCTCGCCACGCGACTGGACGTGTCGATTCCCATGGTCGCGTTGTTCCAGCACACCTCGGTACGCGCCCTGACCCGGTATCTCTCCGACCGCGACACAACGCCGGTGGACGACACGGCGCTCGCGCGGTCCCGGCAGAGCGGCAGGACGAGGCTGAGCCAGCGGCGCCGCCGTAGCTCTTCGAAGGGAGACAGCTGATGACCGACGGCGACACCTTCGAGGTGAACCCTTCGCATATCGCCGTCATCGGGATGGCGGGCCGCTTCCCGGAGGCGGAGGACCTAGACGGGTTCTGGCAGAACCTGGTCCAGGGCGTGGAGTCGGTCAAGCCCGTACAGGTCTCCGACGATGTGTCGCACAGTCCCGCGTTCGCCGAGCTCAGCGATCCCGACTGCTTCGACTCGGACTACTTCGGTTACGCGCCACGAGAAGCCCTGATCATCGATCCGCAGCATCGACTGTTCATGGAATGCGCGGTCGAGGCTCTCGAATGCGCGGGTGAGGACCCGGCGCGTTTCCCCGGTCCCATCGGCGTCTACGCGGGCGGCAGCCAGACGGGCCACCTGGAGTCGCTGCGTGCCGTGCGGGACCGGCTGGGGAATCCGAGCGAGATGATGCTCGGCTTCGGCACCGGCATCGCCTTTCTGACCACACGCGTCGCCTATCAGCTCGGCCTCCGGGGTCCCGCCGTCACCGTGCAGACCGCCTGCTCCACGTCGCTGGTGGCCGTCCATCAGGCCGCGCAGGCGCTGCTGGCGGGTGACTGCGACATGGCGCTGGCCGGCGGGGCCAGTGTTCACATACCGACGCCCATAGCCGAGTACACCGAGGACGGGGCGATGTCCGGCGATGGGCATTGCCGGGCGTTCGACGCTGCCGCCGGAGGTTCGGTGGGGGGTGATGCCGTGGGCATCGTGGTCCTGAAGCGTCTGGAGGACGCGGTAGCGGACGGGAACACGATTCACGCCGTGCTGATAGGCACCGCCGTGAACAACGACGGCCACGACAAGATCGGATTCACAGCGCCGAGCGTGTCGGGGCAGGCCGAGGTCATGCGGACCGCGCTGAAGATCGCGGAGGTCAGTCCTGACACCGTGTCCTATGTCGAGACCCACGGCACGGGCACGCGATTGGGTGATCCGATCGAGGTCGCCGCGCTCACCGCGGCATACGGGCCGGGGCGGGTGGCTGATCGGCCGCAGGGTCCGATCTGGATCGGTTCGCTGAAGACCAACATCGGCCATTCCGATGCCGCCGCCGGGGTCGCAGGCCTGATCAAGACGATCCTGGCACTGCGCCACCGGCTGATACCGCCGAGCCTGAACTTCGAGACGCCCAACCCGGAGATCGACTTCGAGAACTCTCCCTTCCGGGTGAACGCGGCACTGCGCGAGTGGGAGTCCTACGGCGCTCCTCGCCGGGCAGCGGTCAACGCCCTCGGTGTCGGGGGCACCAACGCCCACGTCCTTCTCGAAGAGGCGCCACCGATCCCTCGTACGGCGGCGGAGAAGCCGTCCCAGCTGGTGGTGATCTCGGCCAAGTCCCGTCCGGCCCTCTCCGAGGCGCGCACTCGGCTCGCCGAGCACCTCGAGAAGCATCCCGCCACCGACCTCGCGGACGTGGCCTGGACCACCCAGATGGGCCGTCAGGGCCACCCGTACCGGCAGGCCTTCGTCGCCTCGACCGCGCACGATCTCGCGGCGCGGATAGCCGACACCGACCCCGCCCTGGTCGAGCCGGTCAATGGCACCGACCGTTCCGTGGCCATGGTCTTTCCCGGCCATGGAGGTCAGAAGCTGGGCATGGCCCGGGAGCTCTACCTCAATGAGGAGGCCTTCAGAGCATCCTTCGACGCATGCGCGGCGGCATTCGCTCCCCACCTCGATATCGCGCTGCCCGATGTCCTCTTCGGCGATCCATCCCCGTCGGCGGGGACGGACTTCGCGGAGTTGCCCGTCGCGCACGCGGCGATCTTCAGCGTCGAGATGGCTCTGTATCGGCTGTGGGAGTCATGGGGGATCACGCCGGGCGTGGTCGCCGGTCAGAGTCTCGGAAGCTACGCGGCAGCATGTGTGGCCGGGGTCTTCACTCTGGCCGACGCGGCGGCGGTCGTGACCTGCCGAAGCCGGTTGCTGGAGACGCTTCCGAGCGGAGGGATGCTCGCAGTGTCCCTGCCGGAGTCCGAGGTGTCCGGGCTCCTGACGGATGGAGTCTCGCTCGGAGCCGTGAACGGACCAGATCAGTGTGTGGTGTCCGGACCGATGACCGCTGTCGTGGAACTGGCCGCACGGTTGGAGAAGGGCGGAGTCGACGTTCGTCGGCTGCACATCCCGGGCGCCGGTCACTCCTCGCTGGTGGACTCGATCACCGGGCGGTTCGCCGACTACATGACGTCCGTCGAGTTCGGCCGACCGGTTGTCCCGTTCGTCTCCGACAGTGACGGCCGCCTCATGGACCCGGATCGGCTGACCACCCCGCAGTACTGGGTGGACCACATGCGCAACACCGTCCGTTTCGGTGACGTCGTCTCGACGCTGCTCGATGCCGACAACAGAACGATCCTCGAGGTAGGGCCGGGTCGCAGCATGACCACTCTGGTCCGCAGGCATCCAGATCTCAGGAAGGACCACCTCGTCGTCTCGAGTTTGCCTCACCCCTCGGCTCCGGTCTCCGATCTCGAGCACATTCTCGGCTCGGCGGGCTCCCTCTGGAGTGCCGGCCACGACCTCGACTGGCACGGAGTCCACTCCGGGGCGGACAGGCGGCGCATCGCGCTGCCCACCTACCCGTTCCAGCGCACGAGGTTCCGGCTGGACCTCACCGCTGAGGAGCCGGTGTCGATCGAGCGGGTGGCCGTAGTGGACGTCGATCCCGAAGTGCTGCTGGAGGCGCCGGGCACGGCGTCCGAAGCCGCCGTGGCACGCGTCTTCGAGGAAGTACTCGGAATCTCCCAGCCCGCCAGGCAACACGACTTCTTCAAGCTGGGCGGCGACTCCCTGCTGGCGACGCAGCTCACCTCCCGGCTGCGCAAGGATCTGTCCATTCGAGTCTCAGTCCGGGAGGTGTTCCACGCACCGACGGTCGCGGCACTCGCTGAGCTCGTCGATGCGAAGCTGACCTCAGCCTCTGCCGACCGCAACGATGCCGCGGCATCCGACGGGGCGGCGCTCGTACCGGTGCCGCGTGCAGAGGGCAGCCTGCCGCTGTCGTTCGCACAGCAGCGCCTGTGGTTCCTCGAACAACTGGGGCTGGACGGGCTGGATCTGTCCATCCCGGGGATGCTGCGGGTACGGGGTGGTCTGGACGTCGAGGCATTGGGGACAGCGTTCTCGGGTTTGACGGCGCGGCACGAGGTGCTGCGTACGCGGTTCGTCATCGGTGCCGGGGGCGAGCCGGTTCAGGTGGTCGACGAGCCCGGCCCGGTACG
>NZ_JAVRBF010000139.1:0-4509 GCF_032436805.1 Streptomyces sp. P17
GCCTTCGTCCGGCACGCCGAGGGCACGCACCGAACACCGCGGGCACCGCACAGGACTTTCAAAACACCCCCTAGGGGCGCGGGGAACTGCGCGACAAGCCCCCACCGGCCGGCAGAGAAAGCACAGCCATGGCGCCCCCGTCCTCCGCATTCGCAAAAGCAAGCCGCGCCCCCAGCACCTCCGCCTGCCCCAACGCGATGGTCAACCCCAGCCCATGCCCCTTCGCTCCCCCCTCCGTACGAAACCGCTGCGGCCCATGCTCCAGCAAATACTCCGGATACCCGTCCCCGTGATCCCGCACAGTGATCTGAGCCCCATCCACCGTCACCACCACGGGGTCCCGCCCATGCCGATGCGCATTGGCCACCAAATTCCCCAGCACCCGCTCCAGCCGCCGCCGATCCGTCTCCACGGTCACATCCCGCAGGACCACAACCTCCGTACGGCTCCCCGACGCCCGCACCACCCGCTCGGCCAACGCCCCCAACTGCTCGGTGTCCACATCGAGCCGCTCCCGCCCGGTATCAAGGCGGGAGATCTCCAGCAGGTCCTCCGTGAGCGTCCGCAACGCCGCCACCCGGTCCCGCACCAACTCCGTCGGCCGCCCCGGAGGCAACAGCTCCGCCGCCGCGTGCAGCCCCGTCAACGGCGTCCGCAGCTCATGGGCGACATCCGCCGTGAACCGCTGCTCGGCCTGCAGCTTCCCCTGCAGCGACCCCGCCATGGAGTCCAGCGCGGCGGCCACCGCGGCCACCTCGTCCTGCGGCCGCGAGGGATCCTTCGTCCGGGGATCGTCGACGCGCGCGTCCAGGTCGCCGCCGCTGATCCGCCGGGCCACCCGGGCCGTCGTGTGCAGCCGCCGGGTCACCCGGGTCACCGCGAGCGCGCCCACCAGCAGCGTGGCCCCGATCGCCAGCGCCGAGGACCACAGGATCGCCCGGTCCAGCCCCTCGATCGTGCGGGCCTGCTGCGAGTAGTCGACCTGCACGGCCAGCGCCCGGCCACCGTCGGCCGGGCCCGCCGCCCACATCGTGGGCCGGCCCTCGTGGTCGGCGACCATCGTGCCGCGGTCCCCGGCGACCGCCAGCTCCCGCAGCGCCCCGGGCAGCCCCGGCGGATCGACGCCCGCGCCCGGCGTCAGCCGGTCCCCGGCCTCGAAGGCCGTCGCCGCGCCGGTCAGCCGGGACAGCGCCTCGGTACGGGACCGGCCGACGGTCTGGTTGGTCACCGAGACATGTACGAGCACACCGAGCAGCGCCGTCAGCGCGCAGCACATCACGGTGATGAACACGGCCGCCTTGGTGGCGAGCGTCCCGGCCCAGCGGGGCAGCGCGAGCCTCATCGGCCACTCGCCGAAGCAGAGGCGGAGGCGCGCGGCGACGGCCTGCGCTCACCCGTGCGCAGCATCTCGTCGTGGGTGAGCAGCATCGCGTTGGCCTCGGCGTCCCAGGTCCACTGGAGCCGGTACTCGTACCCCGCGACCTCCGAGGGCGCCCGGACGATCAGGGACCGCCCGGCCAGCTCGACCGCGCTCACGGCGTCGTCGTAGGACATGACCCGCACCAGCCGGTGCTTCTGGACGGTGTAGACGCGCAGGCCGGTCAGCTCGCCGGGCAGGAGCCGGAAGCCGAGCGTCAGGTCCTCGCGGCCGTCGCCGCTCAGGTCCCGGTAGTAGGGCGTGAGGACAGGACAGCGGGCACCGTCCGTGTCGCAGTCGGCCATCCGGCGGGCTGTCTCGCGGTACGGCGCCTCGGCGCCCTCGTAGTCGTCGGGGTTCGCGGCGATCTCGGCGCGCACGACCGCCACCGGGTCGACCTTGCGGATGTCGTCGCCGGGCACGTCGACGCCCTTGACCACCTCGGTGGTCACCTCGCCGATGTCGAAGGCGGGGCTGGACGCCGGTGTCAGCTCCGGCCACAGCCGGGCCGGGCTGACCGCGGTCGGAGTGGCGCCCGCGCCCTGGAGTCCGCCGGCGTCACCGCAGCCCGCGGCGGTCGCCAGCAGCAGGGCGACGGCGGCGGTCGTGCGGACACGGCAGCGGGGCACAGTGCTCCTGTGGTTCGGAGGTGAGCGGTGGCCCCGTACACCTTATTCGGAGGGAAGTCCCTTTTGCCCGCCCAGGGTGGGCCCGGGTGATCACTCGGTGAGCTCCTCCAGCAGCCGGGCGGTGGACAGACCGGCGCGCAGGTACTCGACGAAGAGGTCATTGTGCAGGGCCCAGGGCGAGCGCCGGGACCGTATCAGCCGGATCGACTCCTCGGCGGAGTGCCCCCGCCTCATGAGCGTCTGCGCGATGACCAGCCCCGAGCGGTTGTACCCGTGGTAGCAGCGCACCAGGACCGACCGGCCCGCGTCCAGCGCCTCACCGGCGGCCTGCGCGAGCCGGATCACGCCCGCGAGCTGTGTCCCGTCCAGCGGCCCGTCCGGGATGGGCCACACCTGGTGCTCCACACCGCCGTCCGGCCCGTGCCCCGGCAGCCGCAGAAGCGTCTGTACGAGATCGAACTGGTCCTGTACTACGACGAACTCCAGCTGCCCCGCCACCGCCCGGAACTCATGACCGCCCATCCACAGGCCGGGCACGATCTCGTCCCACGGGGTGTCCGGAGCAGGAACGTCGGGTTGCATCCTGCGGGTACGCAACTGGCGCCTCCCCCAACTTCCCACCCAACTCCTCTCAAAGGTAACCGGGTTCTTGCCCCTGGAGCACCCCGCCTGTTCCCATGGTCAAAGGGGTGATGGTGCATGAGCTCACTGCGTGTCGTGCCGACCTGGCGCCACGGCCAGGAGCGGCTGTACGTCTGCCTCACGGACGGCAGGAACATCGCGTGGTACGACCGTGAGGCCGCCAGGGTCAACCTGCTCAGCGACGAGCGCCGCGATGACGTGCTGGAAGTCCTGGGCCCGTTCCTCACCGGCCCGGTGACGGTGGGACCGCCACCGGTCCCGACCCCGGCCGAGCTGGCCCGCCTCACGCTCCACCCGGACGACGACCTGGCGCCCAACCGCCCCGGCGAGGCGCTCCTGATCGCCCTGGACCGCGACCCGGTACCGCCCCGCCGGCTGCGCACGGATCCCAGGCGCCGCGCGCTCACCGCCGAACAGACGGTGGCGGAGGCCCTGGACCGTCTCGACGGCGCCGGCTGGCACACCCTGCACTCGATCCCGCTGCCGGGCGGAGCGCGGATCCACCACCTGGCGATCGGCCCGGCGGGGCTGTTCGCGATCCACACCCTGTATGCCCGCAAGCAGCGGATCAGGGTCGCGGATCCGATGGTGACGATCGGCCGCCGGGAACCGCACCCCCTGCTGCGCCGCGTCCGGGCCGACGCCGACCGCGCCTCGTACGCCCTGACGGCGGAGGTCCACCCGGTCCTGGCCCTGGCCGGCCCGGCGGACGTCTCGGTCACCGCCCCCCTGCGCGAGGTCCGCGTCCTCCAGGACACGAACCTCGGGAAGCTGGCCCGGCAGGGGGGAGTCCTCAAACCGGCGGACGTGGAGGCCCTGCACGCGATGGCACGGGACCGGAACACCTGGACTCGGGTGTGACTCCCGTCGGGGTCACCTCACCGGCTTGAAGTAGTGCGCGGCGGCGAACCGGCCGATCTTCCGCCCCCCGGTTGCCCACGACGTCCGCGGTCCGGAAGTGGATGCCCTCCCAGACCCGCGCGTTGATCGCGTCCCGGTTGCGGGCCGCCAGGGGGCCGACGAGGTCGCGGCCCGCCCCTTCGCGGAAGTCGGCCGGGTCCGTGCGCGTCCGGGTGGTTCCCGTCACGGCCGAATGCACCCGCAGATCGATGTCACCGTCGGTCAGCCGGTCCAGCACGGCCATCACCGCCCCGTCGTTGGTGCAGTGCCCGCCGATGTACTCGGGGTACGGCGGTGTGTTGGTCAGCGGCAGCCACGACGGATCGGCCTCGGTCGCGGGGTTGCCGTCCGTGTCCGCCAGCCTGATCGCGGTCACCGGCCGCCACAGCGCGTAGGTCAGCTTGGCGTTCCACGTGGTGATCGTGGCGTCCGCGGACGCGGTGTTGGCCGCCGCGAACATCCGGGCCGCCTCGACGATGTCCATGCCCCGCCGCGTGGCGCGTTCCCGGTACGCGGCCTGCGACTGCTGCGGCAGCGGATCCGTGAAGAACAGCGCCGTCTCGGTCTCCTCGGCCGTCCGCTCGGCGCTGTTCCGCGCCCCCATCGCCCGCACCTCGGTGAAGTCCCGCGCGTACCGCTCCGAGGTCAGCTCGGGCGGCGGCCCCGGCATGAACCGGTCCGGCGAGTCCAGCAGCACCGGCCGCAGCTTCGCCATCCACGGGTTGGCGAAGGGCCGGTTGCCGGGCGGGCCGGGCCGCCAGACACCGGGCGCCGGCGAGCGGTCGCACGTCAGGGTCGCGTCCCGCCCGTCCCCCTCGCGCAGGGCGGCCAGGTGCTCGGCGGCCCGCTCCCCGAAGGCGACGCCCTCGTCCTCGGCGCTCCCGTCGGGGATCTTCGCCGGCGAGGCGGCATAGGCGGCGT
>NZ_JAVRBF010000140.1:0-4324 GCF_032436805.1 Streptomyces sp. P17
CCGCCGCGAAGAAGACCACCGCGAAGAAGGCCACCACCGCCAAGAAGGCGACGGCCAAGAAGGCCCCCGCGAAGAAGGCGACCGCCAAGAAGGCCCCGGCCAAGAAGTCGACGGCCCGCAAGACCACCGCCAAGAAGACCACCGCCCGCAAGAGGTAGGGGCGCACGGGTACTCACGCGCCGGGCCGGACTCCCCAGGGAGTCCGGCCCGCGGCGCGTTTTCGGGGCTTACAGGGTCTGGAGCGTGACGAGGGTGATGCGCAGCCCGTCCTTCGGGCCCTCCACCTCGATGCGCACACGCTGTCCGGGCCGCAACAGGCGCAGCCCGCCCGCGTCGAACGCCGCCGCGTCGAAGGGCACGGGGGTGCCGTCGTCCAGGAGCACCTGGCCGCTCCTGGTGTCCGGGTCGTACGTGTATGCGGTTGCCTGCATGGTCGTCAGGGTAGTGCCTGGCGGGCCCCGGGGAGTTCACGTCCCCGGAATCAGCAGCCCCGCCGACACCGCCGCGGTATGCCTGCCCACCCCCAGTGCCAGCGCCGCGCGCAGGTCCTCGCCGGTGTCCACGTCCTGGCGTACCGAATCCACCGTGCCGAGGTGCAGTTCCGCCGCTCCGGAAGCCCGATGACGGGCCCGCGAATCGGCGCCGAATGCCGGACGCAATTGCGCTCCCGGCGTCGCGGCCAGCAGAGTCGTGCCGATTGCGGCGGCGTCCGGCAGGAAAGCGCGGGGGAATTCCGCCGCCAAGTCCAGGACCCGGGACAATTCCGCGGACCGTAGTGCCGGAAGATCCGCGTTCAGGGCCGCTACCGCGGAATCGGGGCGACAAGCGCGTACGACCGCCTCTCCGTGCGCCAGGGCGGCGTTCAGGCCGGCCCGCGGGGCGTCGGGGACGACCCGGGCGCCGAGGGCGGCCAGTTCGCGGGCGGCCAGCTCGTCGTCCGTGACGACTGCCACATCCCGCACCGCGGCGCTGGCCAGCGCGGCCGCCACGGTGTCCTGTGCGAAGGCCAGGGCCAGGGCCGGGCGCAGCCCCTCGGCCGCGGTGTCCGAGAGCCTGCTCTTGGCCCGCGCCAGAGGCTTCAGGGGTATGACCAAGGTCCACTGCACGAGCGTTCGTACCTCTCTTGTCGCGGCCATTGTCACCCGGCTTTCACATGGGCCATCTGGCGGTCCGGTCCGCGGGGCGTACGGTGTTCTCGACAGACGGTCGGCCTGGGGCGACACTTGTGCGGCCCCCCAGGCCCTAGAGGAAGGTGTCCGCGTGCCCCGCCGCAGAATCGGCTTCTGGTATCGCTTGGCAGCGGTGATCGCCAAACCACCGCTGGTGGTACTGATCAAGCGGGACTGGCGCGGAATGGAGCACATTCCGGCACACGGCGGATTTATCACCGTGGTGAACCACAATTCGCACGTCGATCCCTTCGCCTACGCGCACTTTCAGTACAACACCGGCCGCGTTCCGCGATTCCTCGCGAAGAGCGGACTTTTCAAGAAGGGATTCGTCGGCGCCTTCATGCGCGGCACCGGGCAGATCCCCGTCTACCGCGAGACCACGGACGCGCTGAGCGCCTTCCGGGCCGCGATCGACGCCGTGGAGCGGGGCGAATGCGTCGCGTTCTACCCCGAGGGCACCATCACCCGGGATCCCGACCAGTGGCCCATGACCGGCAAGACCGGCGCCGCGCGCGTGGCCCTGCAGACCAAGTGCCCGGTGATCCCGGTCGCGCAGTGGGGTGCCAACGAACTGCTGCCGCCGTACGCGAAGAAGCTCAACATCCTTCCCCGCAAGACCTCGCGCGTCCTCGCGGGTCCGGCAGTGGACCTGGCGCGCTTCTACGACAAGGAGATGACCCCGGACCTCCTGCAGGAGGCGACCGAGGTCATCATGGCCGCCATCACCCGCCAGCTGGAGGAGCTCCGCGGCGAGAAGGCGCCCGTCGCGCCCTACGACCCGCGCCGGGAGCGGATCGAACAGCGCCGCCGCAGTCAGGCGCAGACGGGGCACGAGGAGGAGAGCGCCAAGTGAGCAAGCCCGTCAAGGCGGCCGTCTTCGGCACCGGATCATGGGGCACCGCCTTCGGCATGGTGCTCGCCGACGCGGGGTGCGAGGTCACCCTGTGGGGGCGGCGCCCGGACCTCGCCGAAGCGGTCAACTCCACGCGTACGAACCCCGACTACCTCCCCGGCGTCGAACTCCCGGAGAACCTGCGGGCGACCACCGACGCCGCCGAGGCCGCGCACGGCGCCGACTTCACCGTCCTCGCGATCCCCTCGCAGACACTGCGCGGCAACCTCGCCGAGTGGACCCCCCTGCTCGCCCCCGGCACCGTCCTCGTCTCGCTGATGAAGGGCGTCGAACTCGGCTCCGCAATGCGGATGAGCGAGGTCATCGAGGACGTCGCCAAGGTCGGCCCGAACCGGGTCGCCGTGGTCACCGGACCCAACCTCGCCCGGGAGATCGCCGCGCGGATGCCGGCCGCCGCCGTGGTCGCCTGCACCGACGAGGCCGTCGCCCAGCGTCTCCAGGCCGCCTGCCACACGCCGTACTTCAGGCCGTACACCGAGACGGACGTGGTCGGTTGCGAGCTCGGCGGAGCCGTGAAGAACGTCATCGGGCTCGCCGTCGGCATCGCGGACGGCATGGGGCTCGGCGACAACGCCAAGGGCTCGCTGATCACCCGCGGCCTCGCGGAGACCGCGCGGCTCGGTGTCGCGCTGGGCGCCGACCCGATGACCTTCGCCGGACTCGCGGGCCTCGGCGACCTGGTGGCCACCTGCTCCTCGCCGCTGTCCCGCAACCACACCTTCGGCACCAACCTCGGCAAGGGCATGACCCTTCAGGAGACCATCGCGGTCACCAAGCAGACCGCCGAGGGCGTCAAGTCCTGTGAGTCCGTGCTGGATCTGGCGCGCAGGCACGGCGTCGACATGCCGATCACCGAGACGGTCGTCGGAATCGTGCACGAGGGCAAGCCTCCCGTGGTCGCCCTCAAGGAGCTGATGTCGCGCAGCGCGAAGCCCGAACGACGCTGAGCGACGCAGCGTCGGCGGCGCTGTATCAGGCCACTACCAACGGGTACTCTCAACGCGATATGAGCACCGAGAACCTCCCCCAGAGCCCTCAGCAGCCGCCTCGCAAGCCGCGCGTGGCCGTCGTGTTCGGCGGCCGCAGCTCCGAACACGGGATCTCCGTGGTCACCGCCGGCGCCGTACTGAGGGCCATCGACCGGACCACGTACGACGTCCTGCCGATCGGCATCACGCAGGACGGCCGCTGGGCGCTCACCGCCGACGAACCGGAACGCATGGCGATCACCGACCGCCGTACGCCCACCGTCGCGGAGCTCGCCGAGTCGAGCGAGGGCGGCGTGGTGCTCCCCCTCGACCCCGCGAACCGCGAAGTCGTCTACAGCGAGCCGGGATCGGTGCCCAAGGCACTCGGTGAGGTCGACGTCGTCTTCCCCGTCCTGCACGGCCCCTACGGCGAGGACGGCACCCTCCAGGGCCTCCTGGAGCTGTCCGGCGTCCCGTACGTGGGCTCGGGTGTGCTCGCCTCGGCCGTCGGCCAGGACAAGGAGTACATGAAGCGGGTGTTCACCTCCTTCGGGCTCAAGGTCGGCCCGTACGTGGTGATCCGGCCCCGCGAGTGGGAGCGCGACGAGTCCGCCGCCCGCAAGAAGATCGTCGACTTCGCCGGTGAGCACGGCTGGCCGCTCTTCGTGAAGCCCGCGCGCGCGGGTTCGTCGATCGGCATCACCAAGGTCGAGGATCTGGCGGGCCTGGACGAGGCCGTCGCAGAGGCCCAGCGGCACGACCCCAAGATCCTCGTCGAGGCGGCGCTGCGCGGCCGTGAGATCGAGTGCGGGGTGCTGGAGTTCGAGGACGGCCCGCGCGCGTCGGTGCCCTCCGAGATCCCGTCGCCCGAGACGCACGCGTACTACGACTTCGAGGCCAAGTACATCGACTCCACGCCCGGCATCGTGCCGGCCCCGCTCACGGCGCAGGAAACGGCCGAGGTGCAGCGCCTCGCGGTGGATGCCTTCGAGGCGGCCTCCTGCGAAGGGCTGGTCCGCGCGGACTTCTTCCTCACCGAGGACGGGGAGTTCGTGATCAACGAGATCAACACCATGCCCGGTATGACCCCGATCTCGATGTACCCGCAGATGTGGCAGGCGACCGGGGTCGGTTACCCGGAGCTGGTGGACCGGCTGATCCAGGCGGCGCTGCGCCGCTCCACGGGCCTGCGCTGAGCTAGGGGGTGTTTTGAAAGTCCTGTGCGGTGCCCGCGGTGTTCGGTGCGTGCCCTCGGCGTGCCGGACGAAGGC
>NZ_JAVRBF010000141.1:0-4318 GCF_032436805.1 Streptomyces sp. P17
CCGGAGAACCTGGTGGTCGAGCGGTACCCGTTCGATGACATCGCCGAGTACATCCGTGAGAAGCGTGCCGAGTTCGGCGCGATCGTGGTCGACGCCGGGGGCGGCAGCTCCCGCATCTTCCACGAGGCTGTTACCGAGGCGAACCTGCTGCTCGTGCCGGTCGCCCCCACCAAGATCGAGCGCCGCAAGCTCGTGGCCACCTTCGATGAGGCCGAGCGCGCCGCCGCCCGCAACGAGCGCGACGTCACTGCCCACGTGGTCCTGGTGAAGGCTGACGACCGCACCAGCCTGCCCCGTACCGCGAAGGACAAGCTGCTGGATCCCGGCGAGGGCGAAGGCATCGGACCGGACCGCGACGAGCCGTTCCCACTCGCCGAGACCGTCATCCACTCCTGGGTGCATTACATGGAGGCCTTCGGAGAGATCCCGACCGAGCTGAGCGAGTACGCCGAGCTGATGAAGGAGCTGACGGCATGACCGAGCGCATGAAGCCCCCGGCCCGCCGCACCGGTCGTTCCCTTGGCAGCGCCGCCAAGAAGTCGACCCCTCCTCCCCCGCCCCCGGCCGCCGAACTCACCCCCGAGCAGTACGCCGCCGAACAGGTCACCACCCAGGGTCAGGGCCGTCCCGCTGCCATCGAGCCGCACGTGCAACCCGCTCTTTCCGCAGCCGTTCCCAACCCCGAGGGGTCGGCGCAGGGCCGAACCGAGGCGGTGCCCGAAGTGGCACAGACGTCCGCTCAGCCCACTGCCGGGGCGCCGAGCGGCCCCGTCCCGGAGCCGGCCGCCAGTCAGCCAGTTCGCCCGGCCGGCGTCGCCAACGAGGTAGGGACGGAATCCGTCGGTCAGCCGGTGGAGCGGCAGGTATCGCCGGGAATTCCGGCTGCTGAGTCTGCAGCGCCTGCCGTCCAGCCCACGGAGCCGGCCGAATCCGTTGTGCAGCACGGCCCGTCCGTGGCTCCTGGCGCAGCCTCGGGCGCCGAGGTGGCGCTTCATCCTGCGGCTCCTCCGACGGCAGGCGGCAACGGGTTCCCGGTGAGGACCGATGTTTCACGGGCTTACCAGGAACAGGATGCGCAATCGCAGGCAGCGCCCAGCGAAGGGACAGCGTGGGCTCAGGGATCCGGCCGTCCCAAGGACATTCCTGAGGCCGCCGTTGTTCTCAACCAGCGCATCATCGCGCGCGAGAGTCTCGACTCGTCGGTGCCCGCGGCGCTGAAGCTGAAAAGGCGACTCAAGCGCTTCGCGCTGGACAACGAACTCGATCACCTGCCCATCGGCGACATCGTCTCGGTGGCACTGGACGAGTGGCTCACCACCCGCGGGTTCTGACCCGACCGCAGGGCACAGGGCGGCCACCCTCACTCAAGGGGGCGGTCGCCCCGTGGCGACTATTCCAATAACCCAATAGGCGGATAGCTATCAGCCTAGTCAGACCGACCGGAGCAGCTCGCGTGCCTGATCAGTCCCCCTACGCCCGCCGACTACGCGAAATCGCCGATGCGCTCGACGCCGAGTTCCAGCCGACCGATGACGTTCTCATGCCGCATCCGGACACTTTGGACGTCATCAGAAACCGACACACCAAACGCGGACAGCTCAACCACGCCGTCCCCGAAGTCCTCCAACTCCAGCGCCGGATCCGCCGCTACAACGCCGACACTGGCGTACCACATGGAGACATCGTCGCTCTCGCCCTTGACACCTGGCTCCGCGCAAAGGGCTACCCGCCAAGCCGCCCGCCGACCACCACGACCGCAACATGAACGGGAAGCCGACGAACGACAAAGGGAGGACTTGCCTCTACTGCAGTCCCATACCGGGGGATCCTCTACACGTATCAACGGTGAGCCGGGAGGGCGCCTTGGGATGTCAGTGCCCGCGTATACGCTCCCCCGGTGATCATTGACCGTACCGCTCGCGTCGTCCCTCCCCGCTACCCCGACCGCGACGTACGCAGCAGGATCGGCGACGCGTTGGGCAAAGCCGACGACTCCGACCTGCTCGCTGCGTACCTGTGGGTGCAGGAAGTTTCGATCGGACGCGAAGCCTGCACCTCGCTGCAAAGGCAGAGAGATGCTCTCCGCAAGAATCTCGAAAAACTCAACAGCCTCAAGAACAGCTCACACTTTCGTGGGCGCACCTGGGACTTTACTCGGGCCGAACTTGACTCGCTCTTCGACGCATTCATCAAGAAGGTGAGCGATGAACTCGACCTCATCGATGGCTCCTTGCAGCAAGCGAGCCTGGCCTTCGAGAAACTCAGTACGCTGCCCGAAGAGGACCTGTCCACACGCTACGCTCCCGGCCGTGTCGACTCTCCGCTGAACACCATCGCCGAACAGTGGGACGAGATCGCCCCCAGCACAGAACGCTTCGCGGCAATGAATGACCGGGCACTCGCAGAGATCGAACGTCTCACAGCCGTCGACGACCGAAGGAACATCTTCGCCCAGAGCCAGAGGAGTTACACCCTCCGGCGCATTCAGGAGTTTGATGGCAAGGACTTCGAGGTTCTCGTCGCGTGGCTCACTCAGCGCGACGGAATGAAGGTGATCCGGCAGCACGGTGGTACCGGGGACCGGGGACCGGGGTGCGGACGTCATCTCTCAGACGCCAGACGGCCGACGTGTGGTGGTGCAGTGCAAGCAGACCAGCAGGGCTGCCAAGCAGACTGTGACCAGTACGAACGTGCAGACATTCAATGGAACCGCTCGCCTTGAGCACAAGGCCGACATCGCTCTGATGGTCACCAACGGCACTTTCTCCGAACCTGCGCGCGACTTCGCCAATGATCACGCGATCCACTTGATCGGTGCAACGGAACTGGAGCGCTGGGCTACATGGGGAGACTCCCTGTACGACGTCGTGGGCCTCTCTCGGGGAAGCGCCCTTGAGGCATCGGCCTGATCACGCTGCTCTGGCGCGGGTCGATAGCACCACCGCGCGCCCGACTTGGTTCCACGCAGGGCGGAGCGGTCTTCGCTGTGCCCGGCAGCAGTGTTGTGTTGCTGCCGGGTCGGTCTCAGCGGGTCAGTCGCCGGGTCAGCTGTTCGGCGGTGAGCTCCACTCGGCCGACTTGAGGGTCGTACCCGAACATGCGGGTCGGCCGGTTGAGGTACTCGGACTTTGACGGGTACTGGAAGTAGAGAATCTGCCCGCACACGGGGGCTACATCTCGCATCAGTGTGTCTTGGCACGTACCCAGGACGGTGATGCCGTGGGCGGTGGCGACTTTGGTGATCGCGCTGAGCACTTCGCGGCGGTGTTCTTGGCCCAGGGAGTCGCCTAGTTCGTCCAGGACGAGCACTCGGCCTTGGGCGTGAGGAGCTGCCAGGAGAGCGGCGAGAACGAG
Source organism: Streptomyces sp. P17 (assembly GCF_032436805.1). Taxonomy (NCBI): domain Bacteria; kingdom Bacillati; phylum Actinomycetota; class Actinomycetes; order Kitasatosporales; family Streptomycetaceae; genus Streptomyces; species Streptomyces sp. P17. The sequence continues at coordinate 3,355 of NZ_JAVRBF010000141.1, forward strand.
GTGGATGGAGAAGAGTTTTTCCTGGGCGGTGTTGGTGACGGTGTCATAAGCGAGCATCGGGCCGTTGGGGTTACGTCGCCATCGCGGTGTTACGGAGCAGCGCCAGCTGTGGTCGGTGTCCGTAGGCGGGTCGATCTGATAGTGCAGGTCCGCGCCGAAGAGGCCAGCGTCGCGGTTCAGTTGATCCAGTGCCGCAGTGATGTTGTCGAGGGCTCCGGCAACGCGTTGGGTAATGACTTCCTGAGTGTGTCGGAGTTCCTCGGCGAGGGTCTCCACCGATCGGGAGATGAAGGCGTTCTCCTCAAGGCGCTCGGTGCGCACCTTCTCCACGGTGGTGTGGATGTCAGCGTCGGCGGCCTCGTTGTCGGTGAGCCACTCGCTCAGGGCCTGCAGCGCGGCGTCTGCCTTCATATCGGGCTCAGTGTCATCGATGTGGCTGGCGCGAGCGAGGGCGACAGTGGGATATCCGCTGGTGCTCGCCCGAAGGGAGAGGGCAACCATGCACCCGTCGACAGTCGCGTTGGCGGCCATGTGGAGTTGGTCGGCGGAGCGCCGCTCTCGGGGCGGTTCCCCATGGGGTGCAGCAGGTGGAATGGGTGCTTCGGTGAGAAGCTGCGTGTACTGCGTGGGTAGCCAGTCCGCGGGCCAGTTCAGCAAGGCACGGGCAGCTTCCGGATCCAGCCCTAGATCGGTTGCCGCGGTGTTGGCACCGTCTCCTTCGATGACCGCCTGTTGTTTGCGGAGTTCGGCATCGCAGTTTTGGAGCGTGACGTTCGTTTCCTGGATCCGCCGCTCCAGCTCTTCGATCCGTTGCTTACGGCCGCTGAGGGCTGCTTTGGCCATGGCCCAGGCGTCCACTGCGTCTGCGAGAAGTGTTGCAACCTGGGTGTGAGCGATCACGAAATTCCCCAGGTGAGGCGGGTTCCGCGTCACGTAATTCCCCACCCTCGCGGTCACGTAATTC
>NZ_JAVRBF010000254.1:0-587 GCF_032436805.1 Streptomyces sp. P17
CGTTTCTGGTTTCTGTTCAACAGGATAACAAATGATACCCTGCCAGTTAATATCCTTTGCACAACTTGCGCAATAGAGACCGTATGTGTACTGGTTCCAGTACCTTGCACCAACTCGATGACAACGGGTAACGTTGCATTCGCCATCAATAACTTGGCCTTTATTCCCCTGATGTTTCGGGTAACGGCGTGGGTGCATAATCAGCGAATTCTGTGATCCATTTGACATCGGTGTAATATCCCAGTTCGTGAAGGCGTGTGAGCATACGCCTGCCTTCTTTGTAAGCAGATTGGTCGAGCTTATGCAGATGCAGAACGTCTTCGAGTGCAGGTAGGATTTCATCCATTGCCTGCCCGAATTTACTGCCTTCAGCAATGTCATAAGCGCCCTGACGCATCATGTTATCGATGAAGTAGTAAAGAGCCAATCCAGCTTTGACAGCCAGTGTCTCAGCGTTCTCAGCACGTTTGAGGAAACCCTCATACACTGCTTCTCTCGCTCGTTTGAACACACGCTGATAGGTTTTGTGATCCATCGTAGGCAAGCATTCGTCCATGCCTGCTTTGAGTAGTGCGATAACCTTATCG
>NZ_JAVRBF010000142.1:0-3900 GCF_032436805.1 Streptomyces sp. P17
CCCCGCCCGGGAGCTCCCGCCGCGAGCCAGGCCCCGGCACGGCCGGCCGAGCCTCGCCCCGGGACGCCACCGCACCGGCCCCGCCCGGGAGTTCCCGCCGCGAGCCAGGCCCCAGCACGGCCGGGCGGGCCTCGTCCCGGGACGTCGCCGCGTTGGCTCCGTTCGGGAGTTCTCTCCTCAAATCCGGTGCCAGCGTGGCCAGTACGGCCAGTACGGCCATCGCCGCCGCGATGGTCCGCACCGTCGGCTCCGCTCCCCACGCCGCCAGCAGCAGGCCGCCCGCGAAGGAGCCGAGGGCGTTGGTGCCGGAGCCGATGAGGGTGGCCGTCGCCGCGACCCGGCCCTGGAGGGCGTCCGGGGTCGTGCTGACCTGGTAGACGGCGGCGGAGACGTTGAACACGGCGCCGACGAAGCCGGTCCCGGCGTAGAGCAGGCCGAGCAGCACCGGCTCGGCGGTGAAGCCCATCGCGCCGATCAGCAGCGCCCAGGCGACCGCCCCGGCGATGAGCAGGGCGCGGCGGCTCGTCCGGCGCTCAAGGCGGCTGCCCGCCAGCGCCCCGACGAGGCCGCCGATCCCGCCGACGCCCATGACGATCGCGAGGGTCGACGGCGGCAGGCCCTCCTCCTTGACGCGCAGGATCAGGGCCAGGGCGAGCATCTGGAACAGCACGTTGGTGCCGGCGACATAGCCGAGGGCGGCCCGCAGGAACCGCTGCCGCCACAGCCAGCGCATGCCCTCGGCGACCTCGGCGGTCATCCGGCGCGGCGCGGCGGCGCCGGTCCGCTCCTGCTGGAAGTCCTTGCGGATCAGCAGCAGGGAGACGAAGGAGCAGGCGTAGGCGAGCGCGCCGAAGCCGAACGGCAGCCAGCGCGCCGCCGAGTACAGCAGCGCCCCGCCCGGCTGGCCGAGCAGCCCGGCCGCCCGGCCGCGCGCCTCGTTCTGCGCGAGCGCGGCGGGCAGGTGTGCGGGGTGCACGAGATTGCGGACGGCACCCCGCTCGGCGAGCTTGTAGAACACCGCGCACGCCGACTCCGCGAACGCCACCGCCGCCAGATGCGCCACCGACAGCCGGCCCGCCGCGAGCGCCAGGGCCACGCTGCCCACCGTGAGGATCCGGCCCGCCTCGCACCCAAGCATCAGCCGGCGCCGGTCGAAGCGGTCCACGACCGCTCCGGCCGGCAGCTGCACCAGCAGCAGCGGCACCAGGGCCGCCGTGGTGACGACCGACATCGCCAGCGGCGAGCCGGTGTGCCAGAGCACGATCAGCGGGTAGGCGACCGAGGTGACCCGGGTGGCCAGGAACGACAGGCTCGCTCCCGACCACAGCAGCAGGAACTCCCGGTTGCGGCGCAGCGGGGGCGGCGCTTCGACGGCCTCGGCGTCGAGGAGGGTCATGTCCTGCACCACTCCAGGACCGCCATCGCGCTGTGCATCTTGTTCTCCGCCTGCGCGAAGGCGATGGACTCGGGTCCGTCCAGCACCTCGGCGGTGACCTCCTCGCCGCGGTGGGCGGGCAGGTCGTGCATGAAGACCGCCTTGGGGCTCGCCTCCCACAGCGCCCGCGTCACCTGGAACGGCGCGAAGATCTCCCGCCAGTTCGCGTCCGGCTTGGCGGTGCCGGTGGTCTGCCAGCGGGTGGTGTAGACGACGTCAAGGTCCGCGGGCAGGCCGGCCATGTCGTGCCGCTCGGCGAACCGGGCCCCGCTGCGGGCGGCCTGCTCGGCGGCGCGGGCCGCGAAGGACGGCGCGAGTCCGTAGCCGGGCGGGGTGCGCAGCTCGAACTCGACGCCGGGGAAGCGGGTCAGGGCGAGGGCGAGGGCGGATGCGGTGTTGTTGCCCTCGCCGACGTAGAGGATCCTCAGCCCGTCGATCTGCCCGAACTGCCCCTGGAGCGTGGTCAGATCGGTCAGCGCCTGGGTGGGGTGCTCGTCCGCGCTCATGGCGTTGACCACCGCCATCCGGTCCTGGGCGGCCCAGGCCCGCATCTCGGCGGGGTCGCCCGCGGTACGGGCGACCAGCACGTCGAGCATCCGCGACATGACCCGGCCGGTGTCCTCGCTGGTCTCCCCCGTGTTGAGCTGGAGGTCACCGGGCCCGTACGCGATGATCTGCGCGCCGAGGCGGAGGGCGCCGCTGGAGAAGGCGGTGCGGGTGCGGGTGGAGGTCTTGCTGAAGTAGATGCCGACGACGTCCCCGGCGAGGGGGCCGGGGCGGCCGGCGGCGCGGGCCGAGAACGCGGCGCCGCGCGCGACGAGCGAGCGCAGGTCGGTGTCGTCGAGGTCGTCGATGGAGATCAGGTGCCGTACGGGTGCCACGGTGTCCTCCCGGAAGATGGCCTGCGGATCAGGGGCGTCATGCGCGGTCCTCGTCGGTGACGACCGGGGCCAGCACGGCGGGGATCCCGTCCGTGCCGCCCTCGCCGCGCCAGTCGGCGGCGAGCCGTCCGCTGCCGAACCGGGCGTCGTCCCGGCCGAGTTCGGCGGTGAGGTGTTTGACCACGGCCTTGCCGGAGTCGGCGTTGGTCAGGGCGACGAACCCGGTGCCCGCGTGCAGCCGGCTGATCGCCATGTTCCAGTAGCCGGAGGGTTCGCCCCCGTGGCCGAACTCCAGGTCGTCACCGCTGTCGTCGACGATCGTGCCGAGCCCGTAGAAGGTGCCGGACTCGCCCGCCAGCAGCTCCCGCGCGCTCGCCTGGGTGACGAGCGCGCCCGGTGCCCCGAGCAGGGCGTCGCCTACGGCGAGCGCCAGCCGGGCGATGTCGCCCGCGGTGGTCCACAGGCCGGCCGCCGCCAGGTGGGCGCGGTTGCGCCAGCCGCCCGTCAGCGGGGTGCCGTGGGCGTCGTGGCCGAGGGCCACCGGCAGCCCGGAGGTCTCCGGGAACCGCTGGTCGAAGCTGGTCTCGGCCAGGCCCAGCGGATCCAGGACCAGGCGCCGCACCAGCGGCTCGAAGCCCTCGCCGGTGATGTCCTCCATGGCCTGCTGGAGCACCCAGTAGTGCGTGCTGCTCTTGCGGAACGTCTGACCGGGGGGCAGTTCCCGGCGCACCCGCGGTGTGGTGACCGGCGGGCGGCCCTCCAACAGGTCGAGCAGGGTGGGCAGTTGCTCGCCCGGCTTGAAGCCGACGCTGCGGTGGCGGGCGAGTCCGGCCCGGTGGCCGAGCAGCTGGCGCACGGTGAGCGGTCCGGGGGCGGCCGGGTCGTCGGCGAGCCGCCAGGAGGTGAGGTAGCCGTTCACGTCCGCGTCCAGGTCGATCAGGCCCTGGTCCACCAGCCGCATGACGGCGACCGCGGTGACGTGCTTGCTGATCGAGCCGACCTGGAACAGCGTCCGCCCGGTCACCTCGGCGTCCCCGCCCGCGGCGAGCACGCCGTGGCCCTGTACGTCGGCCAGGGCGCCGTCGCGGAGCACGGCGAGGGCGACGCCGGGCACGTGGTGGTCGGCCATGACGGCGGTGAGTCCTTCGGCGAACTCCTGCTGGGCGTAGAAGGGGTGGGCTGCCGCGCCGGGAAGCGGGGCCCCCTGGGCGCGGGCTTCGTCCGGGACCCGGGCGTCCGGCGGGGCCGCACCGAGCAGCGCGGCGGCCCGGGCGAGCGCTCCGTCCGCGGCCTGGTCGCCGGCTCCGGCGGAGGCCTGCCGCAGCAGGGCGGCGAGAAGCTCGGCCGGGACCTGAACGGTGCCGTCGGCGCCGACCGCCCGCGGCGCGCTCGGCCCTGCCTGCCGGGCCTCCTGGGCCGCCTCCGCCGTCCGGCCCGCCGCGGCCCGCTGGGTCTTCGGGGCCTTGGCCTTCCCGGCCTCCGCCGTCCGGCCCACCGCGGCCCGCTCGGTCTTCGGGGCCTTGGCCTTCCCGGCCTCCGCCGTCCGGCCCACCGCGGCCCGCTCGGTCTTCGGGGCCTTGGCCT
>NZ_JAVRBF010000143.1:0-3661 GCF_032436805.1 Streptomyces sp. P17
TGCCCAAGCGGGCCTGGCAGAAGCTCTCCGCAGGGGCCGGGGCCAAGGGCCACCGCTTCTACGACTGGGCAGTCATCAACCTCGCCGACCCCCGCCCCGGGAGTCGGCAGCTGCTGATCCGCCGCAACCGCAGCACCGGCGAACTCGCCTACTACCGCTGCTACTCGCCCGCACCCGTGCCGCTGACCGTGCTGGTCCAAGTCGCTGGATCAAGATGGCGGGTGGAGGAGTTCTTCCAGTCGGGCAAGGGCCTGGCCGCACTCGACGAGCACCAGGTCCGCCGCTATACCTCCTGGTCCCGATGGGTCACCCTCGCCATGCTCGCGCACGCCTTCCTCGCCGTCGTACGCGCAGACGAGCACACCCGCCCCGCACCCGATGCCCTCATTCCGCTCACCTGCAACGAGATCCAACGCCTGTTCATCACCCTCGTCGTCCGGGCCGTCCACGACACAGCCCACCGGCTCGGTTGGTCGAACTGGCGGCGCCGCCACCAGGCCCGATCCCAGGCCAGCCACTACCGGCAACAAGCCACTCGGGCATGAAGATCACGATCTACGGCTGTAGTACTAGCAAGACGCCGGCGACGCCGCCCCGCCGACGGACCTGGATTCAAGACGGGCGTCATCGTTGTACGCCGCCCCGACAACGACGACCAGCAGAAGTAGAGCACCGGTGCCGACAGCCCTGGCACGAGCCCGGGCTGACATGTTGACGGTTACTGCTGGGCAGCGTCATTCATGGCCACGGCCAGGCTCTTCGGGCGCATGTCCGTCCAGTGCTGCTCCACGAACTCCAGGCAGGCAGCCCGATTGTCCGCATGCTTCGCGATGACCCAGCCGACGGGGACGTCACTGGCGGCGGGCCACAGGGAGTGCTGTCCCTCATCATTGCGCAGCACCAGGTAGTACGCGTCGTCGTCCTCAAAATGGTTCGTCATCTACGTCTCCACCGTTTCCAATTCTGAATCCGTTATGCCTGGCTCAGGCTAAGGCCGGTCCGCGCGGCGGTAAACCCTCCCATCGAGGCACGGCGAAGTCCTCTCGCACTGTTGGAGGACCAGAAAGCAGCCATCCCCCTCCGATAGGAGGAGGCGATCATGAATCGCGCCGATGGAACGATTTACCTCGTCACATCGGAGTACATACGATCCCGGCATGTGAAAGTCAGTCTCGGACTGAGATCTCCCGAGACTTGACAGGGGATCAGCGTGATACGGGGGACGGCAGCATGCACACGCCCGCAGAGGAAATTCTGTGCCGACTCATGGCCGAGTTGGCGGGGCGGGCCCGGGTTGACGTCGACGACAGGTTCTTCGACCTCGGCGGAGACAGCATCACAGCAATGCAGCTGGTCAGTCGAGCGCGGGAGGCAGGACTGGTCATCACCCAGCGTGGCGTCTTCCGATGTCAGAGCGTGGCCGAACTGGCCGGCATGGCCCGGAAGATGGCAACGCGTTCCTCGTGATGCGCCATCGGGAACAAGTCCATCGACTGGCGTGGATCCAACCCGGCCCTGCCGTCCGACAGCAGACCGCTTCCGCAGGGCGGACACGCCGGACGATACTTTCGAGCGGGCCCGAGGCTTCCCAACTCACTGTCCGCCTAGTACTGGCCGCACTCAACACCTTCAAGATGCCCGATACACACCTCATGCCCGCGTACACGTCGGACGGGACGGACAATACACTGGCTCAAATTCGACCCGGATTCGACCCCAGCAGTTTGTTCAACCAAGAAACATAGGCTCTGACCTGCTGAAATAGAAAGCGGCAGACGAGTCGGGCTGTACGCCGGGTATTCCTGGAGCACCTTTCTGACCTGCGGCTTTACGGGATCGGACCGGATGTGACCTGCTAGGACGGGTTGCAGAGGCGATCGGAGGCAGTCAGAGGAAACCGCTCTGATTCGACCCCGATTCGAACCGAGCTGCTCGGAGTCAGCCAGAGGCAATCGCCCTCTGGTTTGGTCCGAGTCGGCCCAGGTCAGACGGCGTTGATCAGGCCGTGAACCCGCTGACAGCACTCGGAATCGACCTCGGTCGAGCCGCGATGGGGACGCCTGCCTCCAGCACCGGAGCCAGGCATACGAATGCCTCCAGGATGGCCATCCTGGAGGCATCGCTGGCACCGATTGGAGGTCGGTACCGGACACCACCCGTGGTTTTAGCGGGCCTGGGTGGCGTCTCTGTCCTTGCGGGACGGCTCCACAGTGCCACACAGCACCCACCAGACAGGTTCTCTCCGACGTCCATTTCACCCAGGTGAGCGACTGGGTCTTCACCAACTGCCTACGGCTGCAGCCGATCTCATTCTGCTCGGGGACCTCACCGGCCGCTACGCGGCGGGCAGTTACAGCATGCTCTCCTCCGACAGCCGGACCCTGGTCCTGCGCGCGGACCGTCAGGGCGCGGCTGAGCACGGGCACCGGATCACGGCGGCCATCGCCTGCCACGTTGCGCGCGCCGGTGGCACCGTCGACGAGCTGACCCGACTACTGCTCCACCCCGACCACGAGGGCGGACGGCACGCCCAGCACATCGCGCTGCGCTCCGGGCAGGGGCGCGCCCTGGACTACATCAGCCGGGTATGGGCCAGCGCCTCGGCCGCGGTCAGCAGCACGAGAGTCCTGGAGTCGCGCCAGCACGCGTACGAGGTTCTCGCCGCGCTGCGTGACCGGATCGAGACGACGCCGTGGCGCGGGGAGCGGGGCCGGACCGCGTTGCGGGTGCTGCGGGCGCATCTGAACTTCGCGGAGATCGCGGGCGGCCCTCTGCACCACGCCAGCGAGCGGCAGACGGCGGAGGAAGCGGGCATCTCCCGCACGACGCTCCGGGTCGTCTACGAGACGGTCCTCAAGCCTCGTGGTTGGCTGCGCCGGCTGCGGGTCGGCCATGGCCGGGAGGGCTCCACGTGGTACCTCGCCGACGGCAGCGCCGGCGATCGCGCTATCCCCGCTGTGCGGTCTCGTTTCCGGACCACTCAGTACCCCCCCGACCCGGTACTTGAGGAGTGGCCCACGCCTGAGACGGGTGCGGCGGCCGATGTCGACTCGACCGTCATCGGTCGGCTGATGGGCCACGACGCCTTCGCCCACCACGGTCTGGGCAGCGCCGCGCTCGTGATCATCGGTGCACTGCACGCCCGCCCGGCGCAGACGGTCGGCGAACTTGTCGGCTCGTCATCGGTGTCCCGCGCCACCGTCTACCGCACCCTGCGACGCCTGGCCGACCACGGCCTCGTGTACCACAGCGGTGAGACCTGGACCCTCGCACCTCGCGCCCTGGAGGGCTTCGGCAGCACCTCTCCGGAGGCTGTGCCTGAAGAGATCACAAAGCCGGCTCAGGGCTGGGACTCCGTCGCGAAGCGGCATGGAACCACGGGCGTCGCGGCCCAGCGCAAGGCGCTGCACGCTGCCGAGCGCGCGGTGTACCGGGATGTGCTGGAGCGGCTGTCGGAGCACCGCAGCAGGGCCGTGGTGATCGTCCGCGATGGGCGCCGGGTCCTGGTCCCCGCACCCCGGCCCGACGAGATTCCCTCCGCGTGGCAGGCCCCAGACGGATGCGTCCTCGATCCGGTCACCGGTCGCGCCGCTCCCGACTGGCGGATCGCCACCGATGGACGGCTGATCCTCATCACCCCTGCCGACCAGCGCAGTTACGA
>NZ_JAVRBF010000255.1:0-583 GCF_032436805.1 Streptomyces sp. P17
GAAATTCTATCCGGGGAAACTACGAAGCAACTGATAAAAGAAACGCTGGAGCAACTTGCCCCGCGTAACATCGTTGTCACTTCGCAAACCGGCCAACATGTGCTTGAAGGCGTGCAGCACTATATGACGGATGCAATCATTCGCATTGTCGGAATGAACCATCCAGTTATGTTGGTTGGCCCGGCAGGCTGCGGCAAAACAACAATTGGCGAGCAAACGGCTAAAGCACTCGGTTTGCCGTTTTACATTACGTCAACAATCAATGACACGCACGAATTGATGGGGTTTACCGATGGATACGGAAAGTATCATTCAACGCCATTCCGACAAGCTTTTGAGCACGGCGGCGTTTGGGTTGCCGATGAAATTGACGCATGGGACGCTAGCGCATTGCTTGCAGCAAACAGCGCACTTGCCAACGGATATGCAAGTTTTCCTGATAGAGAAACGCCTATTGTACGCAGTAACCTTTTTAGAATGGTTGCAACCGCGAATACGTTTGGGAACGGCGCAGATCGCGTCTATATTGGGCGTAGCGAACTTGACGCAGCGAGCCTTGACCGATTTGCGGTCGTAAACGTCG
>NZ_JAVRBF010000256.1:0-581 GCF_032436805.1 Streptomyces sp. P17
GTGGAAATCACCAGTAACCCTATTGAGACGGGCGCTGAAGTAAACGATCATGCTTATATCAAGCCCAAGCAGGTGGTTCTGGAGGTCGCAGACCGAAACGCAGCTGAGTTGTACAACGCCCTGGTACGGTTTCAAGAAAGCCGCGTTCCATTTTACCTAGTCACGGGTTTAACGGTCTATGAGGATATGCTAATACAGGCCATAGACGCGGATCGCGATAAAATTCACTCAACTATTTTAAAGGCGACTGTAACCTGTAAGCAGGTTATCATAGTTTCCACAGGTTCGGCCCCGTCAGAATCAGAGGGGCAATCCTCGGGCAAGGACGCTGGAAAGCCGGGTGGGAAGAATAGTAAAAAAGCCGCAACTCCGACGAAACAGGGCGCTAATAACAGCTCGACTGCTGATCGCGCTGCATCAACCGTCCAGACCGGCGATAATCCTACTAAAGCGGTAGCCCCTGAAAAAACTAAATCACTCGCCAAGAGGATATTTGGATGATCGAATTCAATATCATTGACGAACCCAAGCAGAAGTTCAGCGTTCTTCTTAATCGTCGTCGCGTCACTTTTACTTTATGG
>NZ_JAVRBF010000144.1:0-3557 GCF_032436805.1 Streptomyces sp. P17
GAGCCCCGCCCGTCTTCCACCGGGCAGTCCCGGTCCTCGCTCGGCGTGTGGCGGACCTGATCGCTCGGTGAGCCGCGGGGTGGGGGGGGGGGGCCCCCCCCCCCCCCCACCCCGGTGTTTCAGCCCTCGTCGGTGGAGGCCGAGACGGAGGGCAGCGTCTGCTGCGCCGCCGCCGCGGTCTTCTTCGACGTCGACTTCTTCGCGGCCGTGGCGGTCTTCGCCGCCTTCTTGGCCGTCGTCTTCTTGGCGGCCGTCTTCTTGGCCGCGGTCTTCTTGGTGGCGGCCTTCTTGGCCGTCGCCTTCTTCGCCGTCTTGCGGGCCGCCGCCTTCTTGGCCGGGGCGGGCTCCTCCTCAGTGGCGGGTGCCTGCTCGGCCGGGGCCTCCGTGGCCGCGGGGACGACCACGACGGCCGCCTCCTCGGACGCGGTGGGCGCGGTGGCCTTGCGGACGGCACGGCGGCGCGGACGGGCCGGGGCCGCGGGCTCGGCGACGACCGGCTCGGCGACCGGCTCGGCCGCCGGGGCCTGATCGGCCTTCGGCTCGGGCGCCGTCTCGGGGACCGTCACCACGGCCGCCTCCGCCCCGGCGGGCGAACCGGCGGGCGCGGTCGCCTTACGGGTCGCACGCCGACGCGTACGGCCCCTCGGCGCGGCCTCCTCGGCGGCGGGCGGAGTCTCGACGACCGCGTCCTCCACGGCGGCGGGCTCGGCCTTCGCCTCGGCGGCCGACTCCGGCTGCACCGGACGCTCGACCTCCTGCTCGACGGTCACGTCCTGAGCGGTCGGCGCCTCGGCCCTGGGCGCACCGGCGTTCGGCGCACCGGCCGGAGCGGACGCCCGCCGGCCGGCCCGGCGCCGGGAACGGCGGCCGGCAGCGGCCTCCGCCTCGGCGACGCTGCTGTACAGCTCCTCGTCCGGCGCGAAGGCAGGCTCAGCCGGCGCGACCGGCTCGGCGACCTCGGCCGCCACCTCGGCGGCGGTCTCCGTCTCCGGCTCGGCGGTCTCGACGGCGGTCACCGCGGCCTCGTGCTCGTGCACGTCGGCGCCACGCCCGCGCTTCTTGCGCTTGCCGCCGCCTCCGGCGGAGGTGGGCTGCTCCATGTGCACGATGACACCGCGGCCGTTGCAGTGGACGCAGGTCTCGGAGAACGACTCCAGCAGGCCCTGGCCGACCCGCTTACGGGTCATCTGGACCAGCCCCAGCGAGGTGACCTCGGCGACCTGGTGCTTCGTACGGTCCCGGCCCAGGCACTCCAGCAGGCGCCGCAGCACCAGGTCCCGGTTGGACTCCAGCACCATGTCGATGAAGTCGATGACGATGATGCCGCCGAGGTCGCGCAGCCGCAGCTGGCGCACGATCTCCTCGGCCGCCTCCAGGTTGTTCCTGGTGACCGTCTCCTCCAGGTTGCCGCCCTGGCCGGTGAACTTGCCGGTGTTGACGTCGACGACGACCATCGCCTCGGTCCGGTCGATCACCAGCGAACCGCCGCTGGGCAGCCAGACCTTGCGGTCCAGCGCCTTGGCGAGCTGCTCGTCGATCCGGTAGGTGGCGAAGACGTCGACCTCGGAGGTCCACTTCTGCAGCCGCTCGGCGAGATCCGGGGCGACATGGGCGACGTAGCCGTGGATGGTCTGCCAGGCCTCGTCACCGCTGACGATGACCTTGGAGAAGTCCTCGTTGAAGATGTCCCGGACGACCCGGACGGTCATGTCCGGCTCGCCGTAGAGCAGCGTCGGGGCGTTGCCGCTCTTGGCCTTCTTCTGGATGTCCTCCCACTGCGCCTGGAGCCGCTCGACGTCACGGCGCAGCTCGTCCTCGCTCGCGCCCTCGGCGGCGGTGCGCACGATGACGCCCGCGTCCTCGGGGACGATCTTCTTGAGGATGGTCTTCAGCCGCGCCCGCTCGGTGTCGGGCAGCTTGCGGCTGATGCCGGTCATCGAGCCCTCGGGGACGTACACGAGGTAGCGGCCCGGCAGGGAGACCTGGCTCGTCAGACGCGCGCCCTTGTGCCCGATCGGGTCCTTGGTGACCTGGACCAGCACGGACTGCCCGGACTTGAGGGCGGACTCGATGCGCCGCGGCCCGTTGGCCATGCCCAGCGCCTCGAAGTTGACCTCACCGGCGTAGAGCACCGCATTGCGGCCCTTGCCGATGTCGATGAAGGCGGCCTCCATCGACGGCAGCACGTTCTGGACCTTGCCCAGGTAGACGTTGCCGACGTACGAGGTCGACTGCTCCTTGTTGACGTAGTGCTCGACGAGCACGTTGTCCTCAAGGACACCGATCTGCGTACGGTCGCCGTGCTGACGGACGACCATCACGCGCTCGACGGCCTCGCGGCGGGCCAGGAACTCGGCCTCGGTGATGATCGGCACCCGGCGGCGGCCCTGCTCACGGCCCTCGCGACGGCGCTGCTTCTTGGCCTCCAGACGGGTCGAGCCCTTGATGGACTGCACCTCGTCGGACGGCTCGGCCTTCGCCCGCGGCTCGCGCACCTTGACGATGGTGCGCTCCGGGTCGTCGGAGGACGGCTCGGCCTCGGGGGAGGCGTCTCCGGCCCTGCGGCGACGGCGGCGGCGGCGCCGGCTGCTGGAGGTCGAGCCGCCGGGCTCCTCGCCCTGGCCGCCCTCCTCGGCGTCCTCGTCCTCCTGCTCGGCGGTGTCCTCGGCGTCCTGCGCGGCCTGTGCTGCCGCGAGCTCGTCGGCCTCGTCGGCGGACTCGCCGGACTCGGCGTCGGACTCGGCGGACTCACCGCGACGACGGCGACGGCCGCCCCGGCGGCGGCGACGGCGCGCCCCGGTCTCCTCGGTCTCCTCGCCCTCGGCGGAGTCCTCGGCCTCCTCGGCCTCCTCGGCCTCGTCCTCGTCCTCGTCCTCGACGGCGGTCTCGGCGGGACGGGCCTCAGCCTCGTCCGCCGCACCCCGTCGCCGGCGCCGGCGACGGGCGCCGACCGGCTCCTCCGGGAGCTCCTCGGCCTCTTCGACCTCACCGGGCACGTCCGACACCTCGGCGGCGGCCTCGGCGGCAGCGCGCTCCGGGGTCTGGAACTTCGGCTCGGTGAAGACCGGCGGCTGGAAGACGGCGACGGCGGGGCGCGACGGCCGACGCGGGGCCTCGGCCTCCTCGGCCTCCTCCTCGGTGGTGCGCGCGGGCGCGGAGAACCCGGTGGCGGCCTGACGGACGACCCGGCGACGGCGCCGGGGAGCGGCCTCCTCGGCGGCGGGGGCCTCGACGGGCTTGTCGGTCTCGGCGGGGTTCACGGCCTCGGCCGCCCCGCTCTCATCGGCAGTGGTCACGGACGCCTCCACGTTCTCGGGCGCCCCGGCGGGCGCGGACACGCGACGCGTGGCACGCCGGCGGGTGCGACGGGGGGCGACGTCCTCGGACGCGGCCAGGGCGGGTTCTTCGGCAGTGGGCTCGACGGAGGTCTCGGAGAGGGTCTCGACCGTGGTCTCGGCGGTTGTGCTCTCGGCAGTCTCCGCGGGCGCGGTCACCTTCCGGGTGGCACGACGACGCGTACGCCCCTCGGGCGCAGCTTCCTCGGCCGGCGCGACCTC
>NZ_JAVRBF010000257.1:0-579 GCF_032436805.1 Streptomyces sp. P17
GTCCTGGTTCACCGCCGAACCCCGCACCACACCCAGCACCCTGTGCCCATTGCGCCGCGCATCCGACAACCGCTCCAGCGCGAGGAGACCGATGCCCTCGCCTGCGCTGAAGCCGTCGGCGTCGGCCGAGAACGGCTTGCACCGCCCGTCCTGTGCCAGACCCCGCTGCCGCGAGAACTCGGTGAGCGCGGCCGGGCTGGCGAGGACGGTCACGCCGCCCGCCAGCGCCAGCGAGCACTCGCCCCGCCGCAGCGCCTGCATGGCCAGGTGCAGCGCCACCAGCGAGGACGAGCAGGCCGTGTCCACCGACACCGCGGGCCCCTCGAAACCGAAGCAGTAGGACACCCGGCCCGACAGGATGCTCGCCAGATTGCCTGTGAGGGTGTACCCCTCGACGTTCTCCGGCGGGTTGTCCATGTCGGGGATGTAGGCGGAGGTGGAGGCGCCGACGAACACTCCCGTCGAACTCCCCTTCAGCGCCTGCGGGTTCAGACCCGCACGTTCCAGCACCTCCCACGACGTCTCCAGCAGCAGCCGCTGCTGCGGATCCATCGCCAGCGCCTCACGCGGGGAGATCCC
>NZ_JAVRBF010000145.1:0-3508 GCF_032436805.1 Streptomyces sp. P17
GACTCGGCGCATCGTGGACGCTGCCAGCGGTCGGGGGCGGTCGCCGATCCTCGTGCCGACGTCGGTCCAGTCGATCGCGGATGCGGCGGGCCTGACGTAGGGCTCGACCCTGCCGTGATCGCCCTCGGGGCAGACGTAGATGTACTGGCGGTCGTACTTGCCGATGTGGCGTCCGGGCCGCTTCCACCACTGCATGGCTGCCACGTCCGTGCCGCACTTCTCGCACCAGGCCAGCGGTCGCGGCCGCACGTCGGGGGCGGGCACGCCCTTGCGGTTGAAGACGATGTACATACGGTCTCGCCACTGCGGTGCGGGCGGGTTGGTGTCGGAGCCGATGTGAGCTGCGGAGACGGAGACGAACTGGGCGGTGTAGCCGAGGGTGGTCATGCCCGCCAGCCATGTATCGAACAACTCCCACTGGGCTGCCTCCACGACATTCTCGATCATGACGAGCGGGTAGCGGAAGAGTTCGGCGGCGCGGATCACCTCCCAGAATGTGACGCGGGTCCGCTCGAACGCCTCGGTGGGGACGTGGCCGTGTTCCTCGAACAGGTCGAGTTGTCGCGTCCGTTTGCGGTGTCCACCGGCCGGTGATACCTCGGTGCAGATGGGGCTTGCCCACAGAACGTCGGTGCGTGGCAGGTAGCGCAGGTCGATCGCGGAGATGTCGGCGCACAAGTGCTCAGTGTCGGGGTGGTTGGCGGAGTGGGTTTCGATCGCTCGCTGCCAGTGGTTGGCGGCGACCTTAATGTCGTATCCGGCGCTGCGGAGGCCGATGGAGCTGCCACCCATCCCGCAGTTGCCGGTCCAGTGAACCCTTCCGTCGCGACGACACAGCCACGTCCCGTGCTCGACTGTGGGGCACCAAACGACGCCCGTGTGGTCGACCCACTCCACCCGGTTCTGGCGCAGGGGTTTCGCGGTGTCGCGGCCCATGAGGGCTACCGTCCACATTGGCACTTCGGTCCCGCGATACCGCTGGTGCCACGTGCGCACTGACGTGGAGTGCCCGGCCAGGATGGCGGCGAACTGGAACGCATCGCACCGATCCGGGTCACCTTGGGTCAGAGTCGCCTCATGGGTCAGGTCACGAACGCGACGAGTCCCGTCCGCCAGCATCGAGACCTCGATAAGAAGGTCGAGTTGCGCCTGTGTGAGGCATAGCATCCACTCGTGAGCAGGGGCCTTGTTGACGAGTGCACCCGCAACTGGCGCGGCGGCAGCGCGGTTCAGCCTCCAGCAGCGCTGGTCTCCCCAGTCGCTCACCGTCCAGTAGGCGCGGCCATCGGTGCGGCGTCCTGGGGGCCCATATAGGGCGGTGAGTGCCGCAGTGATCCGCCGGCAGTTGTCCGGGTTGTGGCTACGCGACTGATAGATGTGTAGCCGTCCATGGGCGCGGAAGTTACCCTCGGTCCATGCCCATCCGACCAACTCCACCAGTTCGTTGCGGACACCGGAGGCTTTCGGCAGGTTGAACGGGGCTGAGCGCTTGACCATGGACTCCGACGTGAGGTCCCTGGTTGTGCGCCACCGCATCGTGGCGCTGCCGCCGCGCCTATTACGCTCCCAGGTGGGCCACCGGTGGTCGGCCGTAACGAGCGCCGAGATGCCTTTCCCGTGGATTCTGAGCATGCGCTCGTCGGTCGCGTCGAATCGGTGAACCTGCTCGACGGGGGCAAACCCAGCGATGCCGGTTTCGACATTCAGACTGGCGACCAAGTCACCGACCTCAACCTCGTCATGCAGTCGCCAACCGTGAACGGTCAGGATCTCGGTCTGCTCGTCGGCGCAGAAAAAGTCAACGGCGGTGAGCATCAGAATGGTGCCTCTCCGGTCTGGCTCGCCCACGGGTCATCCTGGGGCTGCGGTACCTGCGTCGCCTGCCCGCGTTGGCTGCGGTTGACGATGGCGGTCTGGGTGCGCAGCGAGGGTCCGATGTCGTCCACGGACAGCTCGAAGGTGGTGCGGCGCTGACCCTCCTTGTCCTCGTAGGTGCGCGACTGGAGCTCACCGGTCACGATGACCCGCATGCCCCTGCGGAGGGTGTCGGCGGCGTGCTCGGCCATGTCGCGCCAGACGGTGCAGCGCAGGAATGTGGTGTCGCCGTCGATCCATTCGCCGGTCTTCTTGTCGTAGCGGCGGTGATTGTGGGCGACCGTCATGGTGGCGACGGCGGCCCCGGCCTGAGTGAAGCGGACCTCGGGCGCGTCCGTCAGGTTGCCGCAGATGGTGATGGTGTTGGTGCTCATGATTGGTCCTCTCTCTGGCCGCAGTGGGTGCAGCGGCCGTGTCGGTACAGGTGTCGTGGGGTGATGGGTTGGCGGTGGTCGTCTAGTCCCATCGCGCCGGTGAGGATGTGGAGGGCGGAGCAGGCTGCCGGGGCGGGGTCGCGGCGGTCGCGGACATCGCCGACGACGATGGCTAGATCAGCCATGATCGGCCCCTCTCTCGGTCGTTTCGTGTACGGCGATCCGGTGGGGCACGGTCTGCCGATCGGCTTGCGTCTTGCCCGGACAGTGTTCTGGCGGAACGGGGACTCGCCTGTCGGGGCGGAGCCTCACGAGGGGTTGCAGGTCAGCCACGATCGGACCCCTCTCTGGGTAGCTGGTCGTACAGGTCGCGGAGGCGGCGCAGGATCGCGTGGCCGGGGTGTGCGACGCTGATGATGTAGGGCATGGGGGGTTTCATCCGTCCACCTCCTGGAAGATGAGCGTCAGCCGGACGTGCCCCGGTTTGCACCGCTCGGCCTGCGGTCGCCAGTCGGGGCCGATGAGGTGGGTGTCGTCGTCGTCGGGCAGGAGCGGCACCCAGCCGTGCGGACGCCAGCCGCAGCCGCTCACGAGACCATCCACGAGCGCCTTGATGGTCGGGTTGAGGTTGTGGGCGTCTCGCCGCCTGCGGTCGGGGTAGGCGACGTGCACGGTCAGGTGGGCGCGCTGCATCTGGTGCGGGTCGTGGCCCTGCGTGACAGCCGCCATCTGGCGGAGGTTGCGCACGAGGCTGGCCTGCCGCGCCCAGTGTTTGCGGTCATTGGCGGTCACGATGAGTGCGCGGGGCAGCTCGAACTCGTAGGTGGCGGTGGTCATGCCGCTGCCCCCAGCGCTTGTGCGCCACAGAGACCCAGCCAGTGGGCCACGTTGACGGCCACGGCGTTCCCGGCCTGCATCTGCTGTTCACCCTGATTGCCGTGGATGATGTAGTGCCTCGGGAAGGCTTGGGCGTTGGCTGCCTCCCGTGGCTTCAGCATGCGGAAGTAGCAGTCCTCGACGTTGATCGCCGGCGTCAGGACGCCGTGCTGGTCTCGTGTCGCCATCGTGGATAGCGGGTCGGCGACGGCGGGGTAGGGTCGAGAGCCGCGCCGGAAGGGGATAACGAGTCCGTGGTGGAAGCCAGCGCCTGTGAAGGTTGCCAGTGGGTCGCCGCGCTTGATGGTCTGGGTTGGGAGTGGTCGGGATGCTGGGCCGAAGTGCCGTCCACAGCTCCCGCCGTTGTTGACGCTCATCACAAA
>NZ_JAVRBF010000014.1:0-138271 GCF_032436805.1 Streptomyces sp. P17
GAATTACGTGACCGCGAGGGTGGGGAATTACGTGACGCGGAACCCGCCTCACCTGGGGAATTTCGTGATCGCTCACAGTCACGACCGTCGAATCTGTCTGATCCGGTCCCAGGTCCGCCTGAAGTGGTCGGCCGGACCTCGAGTACGCGACGCTCCGCGGCCGCCAGGCCCTGCGGGATGCAGGTCACCCCCTCTTGATCCTTTCTGTCGTCCTGCGCGCCCGCGAACTTTGCAAAACAGCTGAGCATTGGAAGAACACCATGGCTGCCTGCGTCTCTGAGGCGTTGCGTGCGTAGTCTGAAACCTCCGTGCCCGTGATCTGGTCAGCTCTGCCACGATGTCTGTGATGGTGCACGCCTCAGGAAGGACAGCACATCACGGGATGGCTCCTCCACCGACCACACATCCGGACGCGTTCCCGGCGAGCCCTCCCTTCGATCTTGAAGACGCCGACGTCATCGCCGCCCACGACTGGGCGGCGTTCGAAGACGTCTCCGCGATGCGCGATCACTGGCAGCGACCCGGGTGGTCACCTGGCACGCGCGCGTACTACTGGCTGCTGTCGATCACGGACCCGGCCTTCACTGAACAGGCGGCCCTCTGCCAAGAGGCCGTCAGTGGCCTGGGCGCATTCGACCTGATCAGTCCGGGCGACTTCCACGCCACCCTCGGCCGGGTCGGTCTGGTCGACGACGTACACGAACACCAGCTGGATCGCCTCGTTCGCCTGGTGCGCGACGATCCTCCGCACGCATTCCCTCTCACGGCGATGCCGCTCACTGGGTCCCGCGGTGCCTTGCGGTACAGCGTGGCGCCCTGGACGCCTGTACTCGACCTTCACCGACGACTCGTCGCCGCATCCGCCGCGGCCGGCCTGCCCACGATGAAGCCCAGCGACCGCCTCCGGCCGCACATCGGCATCGGCTACTGCAACCAGCTGCTGCCGACCGGGCCCGTCCGAGAGGCGGTCGAGCCGCTCCGCGCGCTTCCTCGCGTGCACCTCCTGGTCGACAGAGTCGATCTCGTCGAGTTGAGGCGTGAGCCTGCCGCCTACAAATGGCGCGTCATCCACCCCGTCCAGCTCCCGATCAGCAGCGCGTCTGCGAACTGACCACCCAAGGCGCGAGACGCCGGGGCCGTCCAGCACGCTCATCGCTCATGCTGCAGCCTTGCCCGCCGCCGTCAGCCCCGGCTTGCGGGTGACAGCGTCTCCGGGTGCGGCACCTGCTTTGACGACTTGATTACCTGGGGCGAGGAGCAGCTGTGGCCGCTCCTCACGAAGCACCAGCACCCTCGGCCGCATGCCCCCGAACAGCAACCGAAGACGGCGAGGTAACGGCCGGCACCGCGAAAAATCTGTCCACAGGCAACCAGTGGCAGGGTCGTCAGTCCCGGTTGCGGCCTAACCAACTCCCCTGTCAGAAGGTTCGGTTCACCATGCTCTCGCCTTCCCCCGCCACCCAAGCCAGGCCACCACAGGCCCCGGTGTCCCCGTGGGTGATAGAGACCCACAGCGGTCTGCCAACGCTGACTTCCCCGGCGACCGCGAACGACCTCCAGGACGCGAACGCCCTGCACGCCCGATGCTCGCTGGAAACCCGGTTCGCTCGCTACGGATCCGCACGCCGCACCCTGTCGCGGACTGAGTGGGCGCACCTGATCAACCCGGAGCGTGGGATCACCTGGATCACGCGCCAGGACCGCGATCCCGCTGAAGCCGACGTTGTGGCACTGACCCACCTGATGCACACCGATGACGAAGGCGTCCGCGAACTCGCCCTGCTCGTCGAGGACTCGTGGCAGAGCGAGGGCCTGGGGACGGCCCTGGCCCGTCACGCCCTCGCAGTCGCCCGCGCCGAGTCGGTCCGGGAGCTCACGCTCCTGGTGGGGTCGGGCAACCGGAGGATGCAGTCGATCCTCCGGCGGCTCGGAGCCGCACTGCCCGCGGCGCACGGGACAACCGTCAACATCACCGTTCACGTGGGGACATGAGCCCGTGACCGCCCAGCAGATCCCGCCCGTCTCCCGCCCGGCGAGGGCGCCGTCCGTTCATCTGACGCGGCCGGACGGCGCCCGTTTGGCGCTCTATATCGACGGACCCGACACGCCTGACCTCGTCGTCGTCTTCGCGCACGGCTGGCAGGCCGCAGCATCCATCTGGGAGCGGCACGCCGACGAGCTCATGCGCCGGCACCCGGGCATCCGCGTCGTCCGGTACGACCAGCGAGGACACGGCGCATCCACCCCCGGTAGCGAGGAGCCGTCCATCTCCCTGCTCGCCGACGACCTACGGGCGATCGTCCAGGACCAGGCCCCCGACGGGCTCCCCGTGATCCTCGTCGGCCACTCGATGGGCGGCATGGCCGTACTCGCGCTCGCCGCCGACCATCCGCAGCTCTTCGACGATCAGGTGGTCGCAGTCGTTCTCGCCGCCACGACCAGCGGAGCCCTCGACCTGGCAGCCCCGCTCAACCCGGTCCACCGGCGGCTGCTCGGACTAACCCGGCACGCAATGGCCGCACTATGCCTGCGTGCTCCCCGGCCAGCCGAGCGCGTGCGCGACCTTGTGCGGCCCCGACCCTACCCGCAGCCGCCGATCGACATCGCGGCCCGCTGGTACCGGGCCTTGATGACGCACGACGTCACCACCCGGCTGGAGGCACTGAGACGAGTGAGGGTTCACCTTGTCGTCGGCGAGGCCGACCGCCACATCCCGCCCGTCCACGCCGTACGGCTGGCAGCTCAGATCCCCGGAGCCGTGGTCCACCTCGTTCCCCGGGGCGGCCATCGTCTGCCTACCCAGCACCCCAGAGAAGTCCAGGCCGTCCTCGTCCGGGCCTGCACGGAGGCCCTGGACCGCGTCACGGTCCGGCCGGGAGCGCCTCGGCGTCAGTCGACCGAGTCCGGTCAACGAGCTCACCAGGGATGAGCCGTTCGGCCTGTGGCAGCGCGGCACGCGCTGGTTCGATGGCCCGTCCGGTGACGACGCCCTCGAGTACAGGGGAGGGGCGCAGCATCTCCAAAATCCTCAGGCCCAGTTCGGCGGGGACGTCGGTGAGCTTGAGGTCCATGTGGGTGGCGTCGGCCCGGAGAGTCACATTGCCGGACGCCAGTACCGGTGTCGGACCTTGGCTGTACTGGCCGCCGTACCAGTAGGAGCGGGAACGTGCCGGCTCCGGGTGGCGAGGGCTGCCGGCGGCCGACAGCCCGGGAAGGACACCCTCCAGGCGCCGGTTCATCACGACCCTGGCGCGGCGGTTCTCCTCCGCGACACGCGTCTCCTTGAGCGCCTCTGCGAGGGTTTCCAGGTAGTCGGGCATAAGCCGGCGCACGATCTCGTCCGCGATGCGCAAGGCAGGGCGGTTCATGCCGACGGTGATCGGAGCCACCCGGGCACCGCCCCAGCAACTCGGGTAGATCCCGTCGATCGTCAGGCGCCGCCCGGCGTCGCCCTTGCGGTGGGTGTTCATGCGGACGAGGCTGACGCCGAGGTTGGCGGGATGGCGAAGGAGCAACGAGCCGTGCACGTTCCAGCCGGGCTCGTGGGTCCAGCCACCGCCCTGGATGTCCCGGTGGTTGAGCGTATCGACCAGGGCGCGGCCGAGGGCGTCGTAGTGGTCGCTGACCAGCTGCATCTCTTCGGAAGGGAGCATGTTCTCCTTACTGAACGGGGGAGAGGCGGGGGGCGGGCTTCAAGCGACGAGGGCAGGCAGGGCGTCCCGCGAATCGGCGACGGAGACGGTGAGCGACCGGTACTGCCGCTCCCGGGTGCGGTGGGCCCGGGCTCGCTGCTCGGCGGCGCGGTGGCGCTCGCGCAGTTTGCGCAGTTCCCGGCGGGCATCCGCACGCTGGCCGAGCACGTTGTCCTGGGCGGCGGCCAGCTGCAGCGCCTCGACGTCGGGGCGGGCGAGGTAGTGAAGTGCCAGGGCACGCAGGACGGCTGAGGCGCGGCGGGCGGTGGCGGACGGGGCCGAATGACCGGTCGTCCTGCTGGTGCGCACTCGGGCCGGCAGTTCCTTCGGTGCGGTTGCCGTGAGGTCATCGATGGTGTCCCGGTTCCATGCCCCGTTAAGCCGGACGCCGTTGACGGTCGGCTCGTGCTCTCGCTCGTCCTCGAAGTGAGCCTGACGGGCGTGCCCGTAGGCGACCCAGATGCCCTCGGGCAGGGGAAGCGGCCGGTAGATGTCCCGCCCGACGGTGAACCGGCCGTGCACCCGTGCGCCTGTGACCTCGTACACCACGCTTCCGCGGACGGACTCGTCCACGGTGACCTCGGTTACGCGGACTGATCCCATGGGCTGGCCGCGGTCGTCGACGAGCGGGAGCCGTACGGGCACGGGGTTGGGGCGCAGGACCGGGCGCGGGATGCGGCGGGCGATGCCGAGGACGGCGTTGAGTTTGCGCCGGGCAAGGGCCCGCTGCTGCTGGAGGTCGGCCGCCTCGGCCTCCGCCTTTGCGGCCTTCTCGGCCTCGTGCTCGGCGAGCGCCGGCGCCTTGACCTTGGCTGCGGACCTGAGCAGGGCTTCACGCTGGGGCAGCGTGTACCAGTGCCCGACGATCGCCCGGATCACGGCCTCGGTACGGCGACGGACAGCGGAGGTGAGCTGCCGGTGCACGTGGTTGTCACGGAGGTTGGTGGCGTACTGGCCGAGGAAATACCCGTCGGGCACGGAGGCCGGGTCGAGGTCGCCGGTCCAGCCGTGTACCCGGACGCCGTAGACGACCGGCTCGTCGGGCCGGTGTTCGTAGTAGCCGACAGGCTCGGCACCGTCGCCGTACTGCACGCGGACCGTGGAGGGAACGACGGTGCCGTCCTGGAGGTGCTCGGGTACGACGATGAAGGTGCCCCGGACGTGGGGAGCGCGTACGACGTAGCGGAGGCGACCGTGCGGTAGCGCTGTCACGTGGGCGATCAGCGTGCCGCCGTCGGCCAGCGGCAGCTCCGCGCGCGTCGTCAATGCGGTGGGGGACAAGAAACTCCAAGGGCTCGCAGGTGGGTTCGCCGGGTGATCTCGCCCGACGTCGGGACAGGAGGTCAGCGCGACGGCGCGAGAGCGCTGATCGGGCCAGGGGCGTGGACGCCTTCCGGGACATCCATCACGTGGCCGGTCCCTTCGCAGGCGTTGCAGGCCCGGACAGCGGCGTTTCGGACGAGGTCCAGCCAGAAGGAAACCTGCTGCTCCCACTCGGCGAGCGCCGTGCGGTAATCGGGACCGCTGACGTGGTCGGCGACCGGGAGGTACATCTCCCGCCGCACCAGCACCGGCTCGTTACGCCCCGACTTCAGCGGCCGGCCGTTGGCGCCGATGTACGGCACCCAGCGGGAGACCGGCTCCTCGAACGGGACGGCCACCGTGACGTACAGCCCGTTCGGCTTGCCCGAGCGGCCGTTGAAGCAGTGCTCGACATGCCCCAGGCGCCGGATGAGATCGCGCAGGTGGTCACGCAGACCCGGGATGTAGCCCGGAAAGCAGTGGTGGTACTCCGGGCGCTGCACCAGGGACTCCGGCATGGACGCAACCCACGGCGGACCTCCGGGCGCCGGCGGCTCCCCGCCCGTCAGGACGACGGTCCGGCCCTCGTACACGTACTCCTGCACGTCCCTGTCCTGGGTCACCTGCTCGTACAGGGAGTAGTAAGCCTCGCTGTGGCCGCTGTCTCCCAGGGCCTGGTGCCAGTCCTGAACGCTGAGGTACTCGGGGAAGCGCTCCGAGCGGGCCGAGAGGTCGGTGAGCCGGTAGCCGGTGACCGTCGGGCGAGGCTGGTAGGCCGCGGTGAGGCGCTCGGCCTGATGGCCGGTCACCCACCAGCCACCCGTGTCGTCACCCAGCGGCTGCATCGGCTCGCCGTCGGCGAGAACCGACGTGCGCAGGGAGGCCGGGAGCCCGGGCGGGTGCGGCAGGTAGTACAGCCAGCGGCCGTCGCCGTGCTGGATGGCGTAGTGCTGGAAGTTGGTTCGCATGTCTCTTTCCGTGAGCGGGCGGGATGAAGGCGCCGGGCGGGTTATGCGCAGGCCGGGACGGCGGGGTTGACGAGGTCGCGCAGGGTGCTGATCCGCTGCTGCGTCTCGTCCCGTGCGGCTTGGGCGCGACGAACAGCCTCTTCGCGCTTGGCGAGTTCGTTCTCGTACTCGCTCAGGAAGTGCTGCGCGGAGGCTCGCCGTGCGAGGTCGTCGAGCACGGGCCGGTCGTCGCGGTGGCTCCAGTGCTCCGCAGCGGCCCTGAGTACGGCGCGCGCGAGCTGTCCCGAGCGGCTGGGCAGGAGTTCGGTGCCACCGGACCGGGCCATGCGGTAGGCCTCGATCGAACCGAGGTTCTGCGTGTCGACGGCGCTGCGGCCGGCGAGCTCGATTCCGTGGACGGTCAGCGGACGTTCGTTGCGACCTATTCCGGTGGGGACGTTGTCGAGCCGCGCGAAGATGTACAGGTCGGCTCCCTGGGCAGGCGTCTGCGGGACGCTCGGGTCCGCGAAGAACAGAGCGGGGACCAGGACGACGCTGCCGCGCACGTGCGGGGCGGTGAGCCAGTAGCGCACTGCACCGGTGGTCGGGTCGGCCAGAAAGGTCATCCGGAGCGTGCCGAAGTCGCCGAGTTCGAGCTGGGTGTAGCGGTGGTCCAATGTGAGCCTTCGCTGTCGAGTCGTTGGGGAGGCAGCAGCGCGAGGCGCCGCCGGTCGCAGGAGAGCCGCCGAAACAGTCCCATTGACTCTTATGACTCTACATTGATCGTGTGGGGGATGCAAGCTTTAAGAGACGGTGAGTGTGTGAGGTGCTCGCAGACGCAGAACAGCCGGCTCGGCCCGTTGAGATCACGGACCGGCCGGCTCTAGCTGCACCGTCTCCGCATGACGAAGGCGGCGGTTCTGCAGACCGAGGGGGACGTCCTTTGAGCGGGCGTCCGCCGCGGGCTGCGGCGAGGACTTCTAGCGGGAGTCGACGAGTCGGTATTCGCGTGCGATGACCTGCGGCTTGCCTGAGGGGGTCAGCACTGCGAGGGCCTGGCCCTGCTGCTCGTCGGTGATCGTGTCCCGGCTGAGCGGGTTATAGATGGCTTCGGCCTTGGACGGGTCGATCTCATACGTCGAGGCGTACGCGCCCTTCAACGACCGGGTGATGGTGTGCGCGGTGGGGAACACGGTCAGCGCGCCCCCGTTCTTCAGCTTGAGGGCGTACACCTTCGGGTGCGCCGGGGCGGCGTACGTGAACTCGGTGGTCGCCTTCCCGCCGTTGTTGTCGTTGCGGTCCTTGTAGAACCGGACGCTCTCCTTCGCCGGCCGCGTGGGCGCCAACTGGGCGCCGGAGTGCTTCCCACCGGTTTCGAAGAGGTCCTCGAAGGCGACAGCCAGGTCGTCGGGTGCGAGGGCGCCCACCCGCCGGGACGGGTCGACCGCCGTGGCGAGACCGTTGCGGTCCACGGCGACCTCGGGAAGCGGCGTCGACTCGGCGTAGACCGAGGCCACCATCTTGTAGGTGCCGTCCACCCGGTCGAAGATCATCAGCGCTTCGTCCTCGTCGCTGCTCGAAGGCTTGCCGACGACCGCGAACCAGGTGGCCGTGCCCTCGCGGGGGAGCAGGTACTGACGATCGGTGTAGAAGAACGGGGTGCCGTAATCCTTCTGCTCCTTGGCGGACCACGTCTTCCACTGCGCGTAGTCGGCCTGGCTCTGTTCGTTGAGCTGACCGCCCTCGACCTTGCTGAGCAGTTCCCTGGCCTCCACCGTGCGAGCCTTGCTGGCCAGGTCGTTGGCCTTGTTGTTGGTCTTCTCGTACGCAGACAGCGCCGACTCGGCGAACTCCTTCGTCACCACCCCCTTCGGAGCAGGCGGGGACGCCGCCTTCGAGGTCCGGGGTTCCGAGGCGTCGGATCCCGAGCTGGACGCGCAGCCCGCGACGGTGATGGCCGTGGTCAGGCTGAGGGCGAGCACGGCCAGATGGCGCCGGCGCTTCGTGGTGGATCGCATGATGCTGCTGCTCTCCTGCTTCTGTGATGGGTGGAGACCGAGGTGTCGTGGAAGTGGTGCGGCATCTAGGCCGCGGGGACGTAGTTGCTCAGCACGCATCCGTCGACGGAGGCGCGATCGGTGCTGTAGCCGCTCGGCACGCTGAAATCGGTGTCGCAGGTCAGGAACCGGAGACCGGACCCCGCCAGCTCACGTACCGTGCGCCCATTGACCGGCACGACGGCGAAGTCCTGGCCGACGAGGAAGTCGGCGTTTCCGTCCTGCTTCACGGCGGCCTGGAAGCTCCTCATGTCGGGCACGGTGAGCAGTGCGACGGTGTCGGCGAACTTGTCCTCGCACACGGCGCGCTCGGAGATGCCCCATGACGGGTCCCGCGACTCTGTCTCGCCCCATGCGGGACTCTTGCCGGATGCGTCGTACTCGGGGCCCGGTGTCAGGTTCAGGCAGGTCGTGTGCTGGTTGAGGAAGGAGGCGGTCGAGGCCATGTCTGAGGCCGCCGGCGGGGTGTGGCGTATCTGACCGTCGCGGGCTGGGGAGCCCTCGCCGGTCGTGGAGTTGGCGTCGGCAGCCCCGCAGGCCGAGAGAGCCAGGGCCGCAATCGCGCTCAGGGCGACTGCGGACGGGCGGGCCAGCTGCCGGCCGCGGGAACTGCGGGTGGCGTATCGCATGGTGCTGCACCCCTCCTCGGGGGACCGGGTTCAACGGCTGAGCGGCGAACGGGAGATGGGACGGTGTGCCTGGACTGGCGCAGCCAGGCGTGACCCGTTGAACGACCGTAGGACTGCCTGCCTGTGGATAGATTTCGCACGGCGGCCCTCCGGCCGCCGGCGGTGATCGTCGAGCGTTGATCTGCTCTTCCGCTGACGGCTTGCCGGTTCACGCGGGATGGAGGCGGCAAGTCGGAGGCCCGTCGACCCGGTCCGCGCTGCCTGGGGCAGAGGGGGTAGCGCCGGCGGGCATCGGCCAGCCCTGAAGGGAGAGGGAGGGGCTGGCTGGAGCGCCGCACCCTTGGGGGTGAGGGGGCGGCTGGCTCGGCAGTCAGGGCGCCAGGGCGTCCTCGATGAGCTGGATCTCGCGCAGGAAGGCGGCGTGACCGGAGACGGCCTCGGTTGAGGTCCTGTAGCGGCGGGAATCGACCTCGTCGTCCACGATGGTGTCGAAGACCATCGTCTCGAACGCCATGCCATCCGGCATGGGATCGACCAACTCGATGGTGGAGACGGTGTAGCGACCGTCGGCCACATGGGCCCTGAGGGGGAGCGTGGTCGTCACGCCGACTCCTTCCGCAAGGAAACTGCATCACCTATTGACTCTTAAGACTATACAGTCCACTTCACACTGATGCAAGCCTTAAGAGTCGACATGGTGAGGTGGTCGGGCTTTCGGGAGCTGACAACCAGGACGCCAGCGAGCCGCGCCGCTACGCCGAAATCTATCCACAGGCAATTCGACCTAGCGTCCCCTGGTGTCGCCCCCGCGACGCAACCACCCATCCCTATCGATAGGGAGCACCATGCTCATACGCACGCGACTGGGCCGTGCAGCCGCCGTCGGCGCGCTCGGCCTCTCCGTGGCCGGCTCAGCAGTTGCCCTTGCGCCCGCAGCGCAGGCGGCGACGTCGGGCACCACGACCATCTCCTGTAGCGCCGTGAAGGTGCACAAGGCCCCCTCCAAGAGCTCCGCCACGGTGGGCATCGCCTACCGGAAGGACAAGGTCGTCTACGACCAGTGGGCCTATAAGAAGAGCCAGAAGACGTGGTTCACGCGGGGAACCGTCACCAGGAAGTCCGACGGCGTCAAGATCCGCGGTTACATGCTGTACGACTGTGCGAACCCCTACAAGACGAATCCCGCGCCCAAACCGCCGATCCCCAAGTAGCCGCCGGCGGGAGCCGAGGCCGCACTCGTCGATCGGTCACCACGGGCTCGCCCACGCGCTGAGATGGTAGGCCTCGACTTCCTCGTGATCGGCGCATCCCCGCCTTCAGCGACGCGTGATCCGCCCCGGCTCGGCAACCCCCATGGCCTGCGGCGCCGCCACGGCGCCGCAGGCCACTTGTCCGTCCGCCCGCGACATGAGGATCCACCACCATGACCACCCCACCTCCGCAGCAGTCTGCGGCCTCCTACGCGGCGACCGCCCCGCCTCTTCTCACCGGGCAGCCGACGTGCAGAGTCTGCGCGGCGTCCCCGGCCGCCCCGGTCACCTTCCGCCGGCACCAAGGCCTGTTGATCTGGCTGGGCTTCTCCAGCCTGACCGGCCCGTTCTGCCGCACTTGTGGCACCGCGGCATTCCGCGAGTTCACCAGCCGAACCCTCTGGCAGGGCTGGTGGTCGCCGTTCTCCCTCGTCATCAACCCCATCGTCCTCATCAGCAACCGCTTCGCGCTCGCTCGCGTGAACAAACTGACCGAGCCCGAACCGACCCCCGTTCCCCGGCAGCCGGTCTGGGCCCCGGGAACACCTGTGCTGCGCCGACGCAGCTCACTGGCCGCGCTCGTGCCGGCCTTCTGGGCGATCTGGGCCGTCACCGGAATCCTCATGCACCTCTCCTGAACGGCTCCCGCGACTGCAGTCGTTGAGAACGCTGACGGTCCGTCCGCTTCCACGGGATGATGGCGAGGCCGACGGCCGCACACCGGTCCGTCGGCCCCGCCAGGAGGAAGGACACCGTTGTGCCGCTCGACCTGAGCCTCGTAGGGACCGGCCCCAGGGAACCGCTCCTGAGGCCCCGCGAGATCTATGCCGCTCTGGCGAACCGGCCCTGGCCCTACCTTCGGCACGAACAGGGCGAAGTTCTTGAAGCGTGGTTCGACAAGCACCGCGACCGCCGGGACGTGGTGATCAAGCAGAACACCGGCGGCGGGAAGACTGCCGTGGGCCTGCTGATCGGACAGAGCACCTTGAACGAGGGAATTGGCGCCGCGGTCTACCTCGCCCCCGACCGGTACCTGGCCGCCCAGGT
The DNA here is from genome assembly GCF_032436805.1 of Streptomyces sp. P17. NCBI lineage: Bacteria > Bacillati > Actinomycetota > Actinomycetes > Kitasatosporales > Streptomycetaceae > Streptomyces > Streptomyces sp. P17. The sequence continues at coordinate 10,925 of NZ_JAVRBF010000014.1, forward strand.
CCGCGCAGAGGCCCACAGAATGGGGCTCGCCGTGACCGACTCGGTGGACAACCTGGCCTTCCGCGGAGGCCGTGCCATCCTCGTGACCACTTTCCAGAAACTGATCAACGGCCAGTCGGTGTTCGGCGTGGTCGGCGACAGCCGGGACAAGCTTGACACCGGAATCGTCATCGTCGACGACGCGCACGCCGCGCTTGCCACGACCGAGGCACAGTTCCGGCTCACCATCCCCGCCGGCCATGCCGCCTACGATGCCCTGACCGACCTGTTCGCCTCCGACCTCAAGGCCCAGTCTCCCAAGGCGTGGGCGGACATCCAGGCGTCCGACTACACCGCTACGGTGCCGGTCCCCTTCTGGGCCTGGATCGGTCGGCAGGACGACGTCATGGCCCTCCTGCACCCGCACGCCGGCACCGACGGCTTCAAGTTCACCTGGCCCCTCATCGCCGGCGTTCTCGAACTCTGTTCAGTCACCGTCTCCAGCCGGGACATCCAGATCAGCCCGCCGTGCCCGCCGGTCTCGATGATCCCCGCCTTCGCCAACGCACGCCGTCGCGTCTACCTCACCGCCACGCTCGCCGACGACAGCGTTCTCGTCACCGACCTCGACGCTGGCCCCCAGGACGTTCAGCAACCCGTCACCCCGGGAAGCGCCGCCGACCTCGGCGACCGGATGATCCTCGCTCCCCTCGCCCTCAACTCCCACCTCGACCCGGAGGCCATCCGGCAGATGGCCCGCCAGTTCGCCGACGGAGACCGGGACGGCGACGGTACGCCCGAGGCACGACCGGTCAACGTCGTCGTCCTGGTGCCGAGCACGCCCGCAGCCGCACCGTGGCGACCGTACGCCGACCGGGTCCTGCACGCCCCCGACCTACACGACGGGGTGGGCGCCTTGAAGAGCGGACACGTCGGTCTCGTTGTCATGGTCAACAAGTACGACGGCATCGACTTGCCCCGCACGGCTTGCGAGTTGCTCATCCTGGACGGGGTCCCGCGCCCCATGGACGCCACCGAGCGTCGCGAGGCCGCGGTCCTCTCCGGCAGTCCGACGCTCCTCGCCCGCCAGATCCAACGCATCGAGCAGGGCATGGGACGCGGAGTCCGCGACAGCGAGGACCACTGCGCCGTGCTGCTGCTCGGCAGCCAGCTGGCTGTCGCGCTCCATGACCGCAAGCAGCGGGAGCTGTTCTCGCCGGCCACCCGCGTGCAGATCGACCTCAGCAGCAGCCTCGCCGACCAACTCGCCGGCAAGGGACTCGACGCCATCCGTGAGGCGGTCGGCCTCTGCCTGGACAAGGACCCGCAGTGGCGGGCACTGAGCCGCCAAGCCCTCGCCGGCGTCCACTACGCCGCCGGCGGCACCATGCGCCCCGAGGCCATCGGCGTCCGTGAAGCCTTCAACCTGGCCGCCACAGCCCGATACAACGACGCCTCGGACCGGCTCCAGAAGGCCATCGGCGCGGTGACCGACCGAGCCGTACGAGGCTGGCTGACCGAACAGCGAGCCGCCTACCTTCACCACGTGGACCACGCGGCCGCCCAGCGCCTGCTGGCCAAGGCGCTGGACGACAACCCGTTCGTCCTGCGACCGGCGAGCGGCGTCACCCCTTCTCAGCTGCGTCCCGCCGCCGTCCAGGCGCAGGCCGCGGCCGCCTTCCTCGACGGCGCCTACTCCGACGGCACCTCGCTCGGCCTGGCCGTCAACGCCCTCACCGAGGACGTCATCTGGGGCGACGAGGAACGCAGCGACGACGCCGAGCGCGCGTGGGAGCGGCTCGGCGAGCACCTCGGGTTCGTCAGCACGCGTCCCGAGAAGCAGTACGACAAGGGCCCGGACAACCTGTGGGTCCTCGGGCCTGGGCGGCACGCGGTCATCGAGCTGAAGACCGGACGTACCACGGACACGATCGTCAAGCACGACCTGGACCAGCTCGGCGGAAGCGTCCGCTGGGACCAGCAGACCTACCCCGACGTCACTCAGCAGATCGCGGTGATCGTCCACCCGAGCCGTACCCCGCACCGGCAGGCGATCACCATCGACGGGATGCGCGTGGTCACGCAGCAGAAGTGGGAGGAGCTCGCCGCGGCCGTACGCAACTGGGCCGAAGCGCTCACCCACGGGCAGCACCGCTGGAGGGATCCGCACGCCGTCGCCGAGCAGCTGGCCCAGCACAAGCTGACCGCCGGCCTGATCTTCACCACGTACGCCCAGGTCCCGGCCTCCCCGAACGGGTGACGGGCCCACCCGAGCGCTCGGCCTTACGGGATCGCTCGGCAGACTGCCGTCAGAGTCACGATGAGGCCGGCCCCTGCTCCCGGGGTGCCCTGTTCCCGACGTGCACGCGACACCGCAGGCAACACCCTGGGGTTTCACTCCTCCGGCCGAGCGAGATTTCCGTGGCGATCGCGACACGCTGGGGTAATTCGGTGATGTTCGCTTGTATGGTGAGTGACCGATGATCAGCAATCAGTGAGGGGGCCGGGCTTTCCGGCAGGTCCAAGGGGGTGGTCGCGGTCAGTCCTTCACCGACCCCGGGTCAGACGGCGGTGCGAGTCCTGTTCATCCTTGACCGACTGGGTGAACCGTGCGCCGACTGGCCGCAGGTGCCGGACACGGCCGTGCGGGCGATTCTGTCCCAGCGCAAGCTGCAGAAGCTGGACTTCCTCGTACGCAACCCCGACTACCTCGCGGACCTGATCATCTCGAGGTGGCAGGACGGCAGCCTGCCGGCGGAGCGGCTGCTCGACGCCCGAGCCGTGTTCAAGGAACGCGAGCCGGAGCTGCATACCTACCGGATGCTCCGCAACGATCATGGAGCCTACGAGGTGCTCGACAACGCTCTGAGCGTGCTGCGCCACCTGGGACTCATCGCCGTACGGCGTGCAGGGCGCGTGTCCGACGAACGCGTACGCCGCAGGGACTACTTCCTCCTCCATGCAGGCGCGGAGCAGGCCCAGCGGCTCCGGGAGAGTGAAGAGGTCCTCGCCTGGTACGACCAGCAGACCGCCTACGTGGCGGCCGCGGTCGAGGGGATGACCGGAGCCCAGCTGAAGGCACAGCAGTACGGGCAGCCCGAGTACGCCGCCACCCTCGTGCACCAGGTGATCGGCGGCATCAGCGAGCGGGTCCGGGAACGACTGGACGCGGCACTGGCCCAGGAGGGACTGGCATGAGCACGGAGGGCGACGCCCTGGGCCCGGTCGAGGCGTGGCTGGAGGAGATTGCGAAGGCGGCCGGCCAAGAGCTGGACGTGGTCAAGGCGGTCCTCGCCGAGCACGGCGTGCGCCCGCAGACCGCACTGCCGCGGCCGCACTCGCTGCGGGTGACCGAAGTGGAGTTCGAGGGCGTGCGCCCAGCGCCAGCCGGGGACCACGGCAGCGACGCCGGCGAGGAGGGCGAGCCCTTCCACTTCCAGTGGAAGCTGGGACCGGGCGTCTGGTGCCTGGCCTCGTCGGGCAAGAACGAGGCCGGCAAGTCCAGCGTCTTGGAGATCGTCCTGTGGTGCCTGCGCGGCCGCAGCGGGCTCCAGCGCGACGTGCAGAGCTGGCTGCGCCGAGTCCGCACCGAGTTCGTCCTCGACGACGAGACCCTTGTCGTCGAGATGACCGTCAGCAACAGCAAGCCGGCGGGGACCGTGATCTCGAAGGAAAGCGGACTGGCGCTGTTCTCCTTCGACAACGCCGCGACGTTCGAAGAGCTGATGGACGCCTTCATGCTGGAGCGCCTCGGCCTGGAGCCGCTGCGCACCCAGCAGAAGCGGCCCGAAGGAGTCGACGGACCGCCGCTGACCGGCGAGTTGTCCTGGCCGGCGTACGCCAGCGCACTCCACATCAACCGCTCCGGCCTGGGCCACCTGCTGGGCAACGAAGCCCGCAACGCCCTGCCGACCCGGCTCCTCGAACTCTTCCTGGGAGCGCCCTGGGCCGCCACGATGGTCTCCGCCGCGGTCGCGCAGAAACTCGTCGCGGCGCAACTGTCCGCCGCCAAGGCCCGCGCCCAAGCCGAGGCCGACGAACGCCAGAGCAAGATCGACGAACTCGACCACAGCCTCCAACAGGCCCAGGACCGCTTGGACACCCTGCCCGACCTCGGCCAGAACGCCGTCGACCTGAACGCCTCGTACCAGGCCCTCACCGAGGCGACCGAAGCGGCCGGCAACGCGCAGCGCGAACTCGCCGAAGCCCGCACGCAGCACGACGAACTCGAACAACAGCGCCAGTCCCTTGCCGCGCTGGTCCACGCCGCGCACGAAGCCGCCCTCGCCAAGGCCTTCTTCCACACCCTGAAACCGACCGTGTGCCCCCGCTGCGACGCCCAGGTCACCCAGGCCCAATGGGCCCGAGAGGACGAAGGCCACTGCTCCCTGTGCACCTCCACGCTCCACCCGGCCACAGCGCAGTACGACGGCACCCCGGCTGACGACGACGGCCTCGACGACGTCGACGACGACCAGGAACTGCGTCAGACACTCGCCCAGGTCCAGCAGGCCGTCGAGACGGCGGCCGCAGCACTGGCCGACAAGCAGGGCAGAGCCACCGAAACCACAGCCGCGCTCAGCCAGGCCCAGAGCGCGCTCCAGGACGCGCTCGCCCGCCCGGCAGCGGGCGACCGCCGCGCAGCCGAGCTCGAGGTCGCCCGGCTGCGCGGCGCCCTCGACGAACGCCGAGGGCGTTTCGACGACCTCGGCGACCCAGCTGGCCTCGCCCCCCTCCAACGGGATCAGGACATCCTCAAGGCCGCCGAGAAGGCCGCCCACGCCCGCCGCACGCAGGCCCTCAAAGAGGTCCTCCAAGCCGTTCAGACCGACATCGTCACGATGGGGCGCCAGCTCGGACTGGAGATGCTCGAAGCCGTCGAACTCGGCACCAGCGCCACCCTGAAGGTCTGGAAGGGTGGCCAGCACCAGCCCTACGGATCTCTCACTGAGGGCGAGCAGCTCCGCCTGAAGATCGTCACCACCACCGCCCTCCTGCGGCACGGCATCCGCACTGGCGTCGGCCGGCACCCGGGACTGCTCATCATCGACTCGCCCGGGGCCGAAGAAGTCGACCGCGGAGACCTGGAACTGATGCTGCAAGGGCTCGTCCAACTCACCGAGACGGCGCCACAGCTCCAGGTCGTGATCGCTACCGCCCGCGGCCAGGAGGTGGCCACGGTCATTCCGGCGGACCAGCTGCGCCTGGCCCCGGCCGGGGAACGATTGTGGTGACCATCCCGTTCCGGGCGCCAGCCCGGCCCTCTATGCTCCACAGGTCGCTGAGCGCAGTGAGGAGATGTTGACCGGTGTCCCCTGGCGCTCCCGATCCGCTCCAACCGCTGGTAGACGCCTACCGCACCGGCGCGCCCACGCCGTCCCTCGCCGACCTCGGCGGGCTCGGCCACCTCCTGCAGGACACCGACACCCTGCTCGACCACGACGAACTGCCCATGCTCGTCGCCCTGATGTGCACCGACCAGACAGCCATCCAGGACGACCAGGCCCGCGCCTTCCTCCTCACCGCCGCCGAGTCCCCGCAGGACCCGCTCCGCCTGGAGGGCGTCATCACCTCCCTCCTCGGATGCCCCGAAGCCGTCCACGAACTGGGCGACGACCTAGCCGACATCTGGCTGGACGCCAGCCGCAGCCACACCGACCTCCTCGGCGGCATCGCCCTGGAAGGCACCGCCCGCATCGTCCTGTCCGGCGGCGCCGCCGAGTACGGACTCCTGGACCGGCTACGCCGCCTGAACCGACAACAGGAACTCGCCCAGATCGACGACGACTACGCCCTGCGCACCGTCAGAGTCGCCGGCGCCGTCGCCGAGCACTTCGACTCACCCGACCCCGCCCGCCTCCTGAACCAGCTGGTCGAACGCGACGACGTCGCGGAGGACGCCGCCTTCGAACTCGGCATGCTCGCCCTGCGCCAAGCACTGCACACCGACGACCCCGCCCGCGCCCGCCCCCTCCTCCTGGAAGCCCGCCAACACCTCGGCGACGCCCACCAGGATGAAGAGCGCCCCGACGCGGCCGCCTTCGGTGCGGCAATTGACGCGATCCTCGCCTACTCCGCCGGTGCTCCCCTCCCCGAGGCCGCCAGGACCCAACTCGACGAAGCCGTCCTGGAGCTGCGCCTCAACCTCTTGGGCCTGCCGCCCGGATGGCGCACCCCGCGCCTGGACACCCTCACTGCCTGGCAACACCTCCTCGACACCCTCACCCGCGCAACGGATTCGGACCGCCCGGGAGCCTGGCTGCACGCAGCCGGTGTGATCAGCGACCTCGTGGACGTCTACACCGCCCACCGCACGCTCGACCTGTTCGCCCCCTCCCCGGCCTGCCCGCACACCGCCCAGCCGGGCCCCGCGACATCAGCGGCCACGCACGGCCTGCACGCCCTCCTCGCCCCCCGAGTCGAGGCCACTCTCCTCGCTCACGAGGGTGGACTGGCCCTCCTGGACGAATGGCTTGAGGAGCTCGCCGAAGACCCCGGCCGCGATCAGGACCCGACCACAACCCTCGTCCGGGAGCAGGCAGCTCGGCTTCGGGAGGCGCTGGACACAGGCGGTGGTTCTCCGCCCCCAAAACCTGACTGCCCGGCGACATCGCTCGCCGGGCTCGGGCTCTCCACCGCGGACACCGAGCACCTGCAGAACCTGCTGGCGGACACCCCGGAACTGAGAGACCGGATCGACGCGATGCTCGCCGCCCGGAAGGCCGCTCTGCCAGTCGACGAGGTGCCGATCATCGCCACCGTGTTCCGCAACACCCATCAGCAGCTGAAGGCACAATGCCCGGACGGGTATGTCGGCCAGTTCGCCGCCGACGTGGACCGCATGCTCCTGCGTCTGCTCCGCTTCGTCGACCTGAGGCTGTCCGAGACACAGAAATACGGCGGAGAGGCGCGGGCCTACCTCCGCCAGCTCAAAAAGGACGAAGACAAACCGCGGGAAGCCGAACTCGGCCGCGACCTGCGGGACTTCCTACGAGGCCAGGGCCTGCGTGTACGTATGGAAGAAACCAATGTCGGCGGCGGGCGCGTCGACATCGCCTGGCAGCCGAACACCGAACTCATCACCCTTGAGCTCAAGCGGGACTGGGCCGACTCCTCCTTCGACGCCTACGCCGCCGCCTACGGGCCCCAGGCGATCTCGTATCAGGTCGCCGGCCCGCCCGTGAACTTCCTCGTGGTCCTGGACCTGACCCCGAAACCACAGGGCCTCGCGGCCATCCCGGCGTGTATCGAGGTCCGCACCCTGCCCGGCCCCGCCGGTGACCCCCGCCCCCGCACCCTCATCATGGTCCGCGTTCAGGGCAACAAGCGTGACCCCAGCGGGGTCTAGCCGGTCACCGCCCCCGGCACGCCCAGATCACCACCGGAGCGCCGTCGGGGCCGTGAGTGAAAGCCCGGGCGTCGCCGCACGCGGCACAGCAGACAGCGAAGTACCGCGCAGGCGGCTCGCTGCCGACGCCCTCCGCCCACTGCACCGGTCCCGCGTCACCACACACTTCGCAGTGCCGAGGAACATGGCTCATCCACGGCAGGTCCTCCCACTCACCCCAGCTCACCGCCCGGCCCCGATGCTCCTGCGGCAGATGGACAGCAGCGGGGCGCCCAGGCAGCACCGGCTCGCTGCCGGGCAACGCCTCGGCCGCGGCAGGAGTCTGGGGCGGTTCGCCCCGGGCGACAGCGAGGCACGTACGGCAGGCTCGACGTTCATCGAAATCCCCGGCGTACGGTCGGACCACCGGGACGTCGTTCCCGTGGCCGCTGCACAGGAGTTGCACGCCGGCGGCCAGTCCAGCGGGCGGCACCTCCGTCGGCGCGATGCCGTGCAGCTCACCGGTCTTCGGCGCACGTACGACCACCACGGGCGACCGCAGACCGGCACCGGCCATGGTCACGGGTGGCGGCGTCTGGGTCCGAGCGAAAGGTCGGTGCATCACAGAGGGAGGCTGGCCACGATGCTCAGGTCCCGGCGCGTCTGGGTGTTCGTACTCGTCTTGGAGTACGTGTTCCACCCGGCGGAGGAGAGCGCGACGCGCACGCGCTCGAGGGCTTCGTTGCGGGCCTCGCGGACGCGGACGACGCGCGGACGCCGGAGCGCCCTCTCGTTGTCGCGGCCGTCGATGAACCAGGAGGCCTCGACGGTGCGCTCACCGTTGGGCGACAGGTACACACCCTGAGCGCCGTGCTCGCCGTAGAGGTTGCGCCAATCGTGCAGGAACACCGCGAGGGGAATGCTCGCCCGCCGCAGGGCCGACGATGCCGCCGTGACCGTCGGCTGATGGGCGAACTCGGGCAGGCACCCGACGAACCCCGCCCGCCGGTCGTCGTCCACGGAGGCCGGCTCGGTCCACAGCTGACCGGCCCGCCACGCGAGCGCGGTCAGGGTGGGGAGATGCGTAGTGGTGCTCGCCGCGGTGAGCGTCACGGCGAGGGCTTCCGGCGCGGCGAAAACCGCCGGGTGTCCATCGAGGCGGGTGAAGAGCGCGGCAGCGCGACGAACGAGGTCGGCCAGCGAGGCGCTGTTGCCGGTATGGACGATGCTGTCCATGCACTGGCGGAAGGCGTCGTAGTTCGCCGGGTCCGGGGCCGGGATGTTGCTCAGGTCTGCGGGCGCCATACGGGCTCCGATCGTAAGGGAGGAGATGAGTGCGGTTCAGTGCGTGTGGGTGAGGCGCACCACGTGTGCGGCCAGGGCGGTCACGACGGCGCCGTCGGCCGGGATGCCGACGTTGATGTGGGTGGTGGCGTCGTTGCGCCGGATCAGGGTGCGGCCGTCCTCCCGTCCGAGCTTGATCTCTGGGACGCCGGGAAGGTGCTCGGGCAGGTCGGGCGCCGGCAGGGACGCGGGCGATGCGTCGGCGTCGGCGAGGTCGGCCGCGAGGTGCTGGAGGTCGCCGTCGCTGTGGGCACAGCCGTTGTGGCAGGTCAGCAGGGCAAGCCGCCGGGCCCCGTCGCTGGAGCAGAGAGCGTGACGGGTGTGCGTCTTGTACCTCTTGGTTCGGACGACCGCGGCGTCGGCGGCCGGGTTGTCTCGTACGAGCCAGGCCGCCTCGCCCTCGGCGTCCACGAAGTGCCAGGAGATACGGACCGACATGGTGTTGCGCAGCTTCCACCAGCTCTCCACGACCCCCGTGTCCTGCCCCTGCAAGGTGAACAAGTGCAAGAGGCTGCGGCCGGCGGCCGGATCGGCCCACATCGCGTCATCCGACAGCGGCAGCGGCCGCGCCCGGGCGAGGAGCAGCGGCGTGTTACCAGGCCAGTCGACGCCGTCACGCTCCATGTGCCGAAGCTGAACGGGGCAGCTCTTGCAGCGGCCGGCGTTGCTGCATCGGTCGTAGCCGCCCCACTGCTGGCGTCCTGTACGCGACTCGAACAGGTAGGAGAAGGCCAGGGGGAGGAGTCCGCACTGGGGGCGGTCCTCCATATGAGCGTTCACGGTCAGTCTGCTCCAGCCCTTTCCATCCGGGCCGGCCGGGTACTTGGGCTCTTCCAGGAAAAGAGGCAGGTTCGCTCCTCGTGATGGGGTGATGGGGCGTGCCCGGGGTGCATCTCCGGCGCGCGCGGCCTGGGGGCCGGGGCATAAGGGCGGTTCGTTCAGGAGGCCGCTGCGAGGACGACTACGTCCTGCGGGGCGACTCCGTGGAACAGGGCGACGGCGTTCTGCGCGGGCCTTGCGGAAAATCACGAAGGCACAGGTCAGGGGCTTGCCCCAGTCGACCTCGGGAACGCCCCTCCTCGGTTTTGGGAACGTATGGGGTGTCTTTGCAGGTCAGGTAGGTCGCCTGGAGTGACCCGCTTGCCGACAGCCAGCTGCGTCTGCTCGAATCGGATCTCCCCTGTGGCGTGAGGGCATCTCGGATTGTCCCGTCCCGTCCTGTACGAGCCGCGGTGCCGTCAGCTGAGGTGAATGTGTGCTTGGGCGTCCCGGGCGTCGGCGTGGAGGCGCCCCCGGTCGGGGGCGGAGGATGCGTGGGCACGGGCCCGGGCCTCGACGCTGGTCGCGCCTGCCTCCACCTCGCGCATGATGCGGCCGACTTGTTGGATGGCCTTGCCCTTGAACCGGAACGGGCTGGGTACGGCCGCCCCAGGCGGTGACGGTGCGGCGCCCGGGGAGGGTCGGCTGGGCAAGATCCCGGCTTGCCTGCGGGGCACCCCGGATTTCGGCTCCCGAAGACAGCGGTCAGCCGGCGGGGGTCGGGACAGCTGTCCCCTTGCGGTCGTCACGGATTCCGGATGGTTCGGATTCGAGGATCCAGCAGACGCTTGCGCCGTCGTGGTCGGTGGGCTGGCCCTGCTCGGCGTGGGAGAGCAGGGATTGGAGGTGGGCTTCGAGGGTGACGAGTTCGGCGATCTGGGCACGTACGTTGTCCAGCCGCTCGCCCAGCAGTCGGCTGACGTGGCCGCAGGGGCTCTCGCCGCGGTCGTGCACGGTCAGGATCTGCCGTACTTCCTGCAGGGACATTCCCGCGGCCTGGCAGCGGCGGATGAAGCGGAGCCGGTCGGCGGTCTCGGGGGCGTAGTCGCGGTGGCCGCCGGGGGTGCGGGTGGGGGGAGGCACGAGGCCGGTGTCCTCGTAGAAGCGGATGGTTTTGGTGCTCATTCCTGTGAGCTTGGCCACTTCGCCGATTCTCATCGCGCCCTCCACTTGAACTTCCAGTGCGGTGGAAGTGTAACGCTGTGCGTGTTCCAGGAGCCCCTGGTACCCGCGACCGCCGATCCAGGCGGTCGTATCTGTAGCGAGGAGCGTTACATGAGCGAGACCACGTACACGGTCACCGGCATGACCTGCAGCCACTGCGCCGATGCGATCACCAAGGAACTCGGCGACGTTCCCGGTGTGAGCAAGGTCGAGGTCGATGTCGAGACCGGCCGTGTCACGGTGGCCAGTGACAGCCCGTTGGCGACGGAGGACGTGCGGGCCGCCATTGTCGAGGCTGGCGAGTACGAACTCGTCACCTCCTGACGCTCGTCCAGGGAGCCCCGGCGTCGTCGGCGGCCCGGTCCGGCCGACGGCTCCGAGATCGCGACGCTCCCCAATGGTGCCGCGTGTGCCGCGAACGCGTGATCCGCGGCGTCGGACCTCGGTCGCCGTGAGTACGGAATGCCTGATGTGGCACCAGCCGTACGGCGCCGGGTCTCGCGGCTCCGCTCCTCCTTCTTTTTGAGGGCCGGGAGTTCGCCGACACCCGCGGTCCGGCGGGTCCTGACTCGGCCGGCTCCGCCGGACCGCCGGTGTGTGCCGGCGGCTGAACCGTCCCCGATCCGACCTGTCCCCGGTCCAGGCACAGAAGGACAAGCAGCCTCACATGACGACCACCGAAGCAGACACGACCGGCCGCCTGCCCACGGTCGGACCGCCGGGTCAGGCCGAGCCGGAGAACACGGTCGATCTGTCCATTACCGGGATGACCTGTGCCTCGTGTGCGGCGCGGATCGAGCGGAAGCTGAACAAGGTGCCCGGCGTGAGTGCGTCGGTGAACTTCGCGACCGCCAACGCCCGGGTCTCCTACCCGGATGAGCTGACGCCGCAGAAGCTCGTCGAGGTGGTGAAGGCGACCGGGTACGGGGCGAGCCTTCCCGCGCCCCCGTCCACGGCGGCCGAGAGCGGGGGTTCGGCCGATGGCGGTGCCGGGCCTGTCGGCGAGGAGGAGCGGCATGTGCGGGCGCTGCGGGACCGGCTGCTGGTCTCGGCGGTGCTGACGGTGCCGGTGGTGGTGCTGTCGATGGTGCCGGCCACGCAGTTCCGGTTCTGGCAGTGGCTGGCGTTCGCGCTGGCGTCCCCGGTGGCGCTGTGGGGGGCGTGGCCGTTCCATCGCGCCGCGCTGCTGAACCTGCGTCACAGGGCGGCGACCATGGACACCCTCGTGTCGGTCGGCGTGCTGGCGGCCTGGGTCTGGAGCATCTACGCGCTGTTCCTCGGCGGTGCGGGGGAGCCGGGGCTGCGGATGGAGTTCTCGCTGCTGCCCAACACCGGGCACGCGGGGATGGCCGAGGTGTACCTGGAGGTGGCCGCGGCGCTGACCGCGTTCATCCTGGCCGGGCGCTACTTCGAGGCGCGTGCCCGGCGGCGGGCCGGGGAGGCGATCCGGGCGCTGATGGACCTGGGCGCCAAGGACGTCACCGTGCTGCGCGACGGCCGCGAGGTCCGGGTGCCGATCGACCAGCTGGCGGTCGGCGACGAGTTCGTGGTGCGGCCCGGGGAGAAGATCGCCACCGACGGTGTGGTGACCGAGGGAACCTCGGCGGTGGACGAGTCGCTGCTGACGGGTGAGTCGCTGCCGGTGGAGGTCGGCCCCGGTGACGCGGTCACCGGAGCGACGGTCAACGCCGGAGGCCGGCTCGTCGTGCGGGCCTCCCGGGTGGGCTCGGACACCAAGCTGGCGCAGATCGCCCGGCTGGTGGAGGAGGCCCAGACCGGCAAGGCCGAGGTGCAGCGGCTGGCCGACCGGATTTCGGCGATATTCGTCCCCGTCGTCATCCTGCTGGCCGTAGAGACCATGGTCGCCTGGCTGATCCTGGGCTACCCCGCCCAGACCGCGCTGACCGCGGCGGTGGCGGTGCTCATCATCGCCTGCCCGTGCTCGCTGGGGCTCGCCACGCCGACCGCGCTGATGGTGGGCACCGGCCGCGGCGCCCAGCTCGGACTGCTGATCCGGGGGCCTGAGGTGCTTGAGTCCACCCGGCGCATCGACACGATCGTGCTGGACAAGACCGGCACCGTCACCGAGGGGCGGATGCGGCTGGCGGATGTGGTTCTCGCCGACGGCGAGGACCGCAAGGAGGTCCTGCGGCTGGCGGGCGCGCTGGAGCATGCCAGCGAGCACCCGATCGCCAGGGCGATCGCCGACGCGTCCGCCGAAGAGCACGGCCCTCTCGCTCTTGTCGCGGACTTCGCGAACCATGCCGGTCGCGGTGTGGTCGGCACAGTCGAGGGACGCGAGGTGATCGCGGGCCGGGCGAGCTGGCTGTCCGAGCGCGGTCTGGAGATCCCGTCCGCGATGGTCCGGGCCCAGCAGAAGGCCGAGCGCACCGGGTGCACCGTGGTCTTCGCCGCCTGGGAGGAGAAGGTGCGGGCTGCCCTGGTGGTCGCCGACACCGTCAAGGCAACCAGCGCCGAGGCCATCGCCCAGTTCAAGGCGCTCGGACTGACCCCGGTGCTGCTGACCGGTGACAACACCGCCGCGGCCCAGCACGTCGCCGCCGAGGTCGGCATCGAGCAGGTCATCGCCGAGGTCCACCCCGAGGACAAGGTCGCCGAGATCAAGCGGCTCCAGGGCGAGGGCAAGGTCGTCGCGATGGTCGGCGACGGCGTCAACGACGCGGCCGCACTGGCCCAGGCCGACCTGGGACTTGCGATGGGCACCGGGACCGACGCGGCGATCGCCGCTGCCGATCTCACTCTGGTCAAGGGCGACCTGCGCGGCGCGGCCGACGCGATACGCCTCGCCCGCAAGACCCTGTCCACGATCAAGGGCAACCTGTTCTGGGCCTTCGTCTACAACGTCGCCGCCCTGCCGCTGGCCGCGTTCGGCCTGCTCAACCCGCTCATCGCCGGCGCCGCGATGGCCTCCTCCTCGGTGTTCGTCGTCAGCAACAGCCTGCGGCTGCGCCGCTTCCAGCCGACGAACCGCAATTGAGCCCCGCTCAGCCGACGCGGCGGTGCCTCCGGCGCGCTGCCGGGCCCCTGGGCCCAGACCTGACCTGACCACCCGTTCAACACCCGCTACTGGACCAGAGATAAGGACGAAACCATGGCTGCAGGACAGATCGGGCACCGTACCGCCCTCGCCATCGCCGCCGCGGTCGTGACCGTCGGCGTCACCGTCGCCGTCGCCACCGCGGCGGCCGCCGGCGGAGGCCCCTCCGACGACTCCAGCACGAGCCCCACGGCGTCCGCGAGCCCTTCCATGTCGATGGCTCCCGGATCCTCGATGCCGTCGGCCTCCCCCACGCCGTCGCCCACGGACCCCGGCACTGCCGGCCCGGCCCCCAGCGTCGCCCCGTCCAACCCCGGCATGGGCGACATGAGCATGGAGGAGATGCGGATGCGGATGCAGCTCGAAGCCATGCGCATGGGCATGGAGATGGGCATGGACAAGGGCATGGAGGCGGGGATGGAGATGGGGTCGGGGATGTCCGGCTCCATGAACGACTCCGGCACCCCCGCTCCCTCCACCACCCCCTCGCCCGGCGCCACGCCCCAGAACGGCATGAACGGGATGAACGGCAGTGGCATGAGCGGCGGCAGCTCCGGCGGTATGGGCATGGGCGACATGGGCATGGGCATGGGCATGGGCGGGATGTAACGGTGGCCGACCCGAACAACGCCGCCGACGAACAGGATCGCCGTCTGGCCGTGCGGGTGGGCGTGGCCACGGCCAGCCTGGCCGGCGCCACACTGCTCACCGGCGTACTGGTGGGCGCCGCCCAGCCGTCGACGGCCGAGGCGGTGCCCGCGGCGGCCGTCGCCGCCTCCTCCGCCCCTGCTGCCGCGACTCCCGCACCCGAGCAGGCGACTCCGTCCGCCCCGGTGACGCGGAGCAGCGGCAGCGGCTGTGGCTCCGGCGGGCAGACCTCACCGCCGGCGGCGGCCCCCGCACCGTCCCAGGGCCGGCAGGGCCAGGCGACGCCGTCGGCCGCGATGCCTTCCGCGCCCATGCCGTCCCCGCCGATGACGACCAGCCGTGGCAGCTGAGGCGCGGTTTCCCGTGATGGGGTCCGCCGGCCACCTCCTGGTGGCCGGCGGCTGTGAACCGGAGCTTCTCGCCCGAGCCCGCTCCCAGCTGGAAGAGCTGGAGTCGCTGTGGTCCCGCTTCCGCGCCGACAGCGAACTGTGCCGCCTCAACGCCTCGCCCGACCGCTGGGTCAAGCTCTCGGAGCCGACCGTCGCCCTCGTACGCCAGACCGTACGGGCATGGGAGGTGACCGGCGGCCTGTTCGACCCCACCGTCCTGCCCGCGCTGGAAGCCGCCGGCTACACCCACACCTTCCCGACGCTGCCACGCGAGCCGGCGCCCGGCGTCACACCCGCCCCAGCCCCCGGTTGCGCGGGCATCGAGATCGACGATGACCGGGTGCGCCTGCCCCCTGGCGTACGGCTCGATCTCGGCGGCATCGGCAAGGGATACGCGGCCGATCTCGTCGCCCAGGCGCTGCTGGCCTCCGGGGCCGAGGGGGCCTGCGTCAACCTCGGCGGGGACGTACGGGTCGTGGGCTCGGCTCCCGGCGCCCAGGCGTGGTCCGTCGCGGTAGAGGACGAGGCCAACCCTGGTATGGACATGGCGTGGCTGGCCCTGGCAGACGGCGCGGTCGCCACCTCAACCCGGCTGCGCCGCCGGTGGCAGCGGCAGGGACAGCAGCTCCACCACCTCATCGACCCGGCCAGCGGCGCACCGGCCACCAACGAGGTGGCCACCGTCACCGTGGTGGCAGGCCAGACGCACTGGGCGGAGGTTTTGGCCAAAGCGGCCCTGATCGCCGGACTGTCTGCAGGGACAGCCTTGCTGGAGAGTCACGGCGTCGCCGGCCTCCTCGTGACCGAAGACGGCACGGTGCACCGCGCCGGGCCCTGGGAAAGGTACGTGACGTGGACCCCCAACTGTGGTGGCACCTCGCCCGCGCCGGCGGGCTGATGTCCTGGTGGCTGCTGTCGGCCACCGCCGTATGGGGGCTGCTGATGTCCACCCGCGTGCTGGGCCCTCGCACGGTCCCCGCACGCCTGTACGACCTGCACCGCTTCCTGTCCGGACTGTCCCTGGTCTTCCTGACGGTGCATCTGGTGGGGCTGGTCGCCGACTCCTGGGTGGACATCGGCCTGCTGCAGCTACTGATCCCCTTCACCTCCGACTACCGGCCCGCGGCGGTGGCCTGGGGCGTCATCGCCCTGTACCTCCTGGCCGCCATCCAGACCACCTCCCTGCTCAAGCACCGCATCCCGCACCGGTGGTGGCGCTACGTCCACACCGGCACCTTCGCCCTGTTCGTGCTGACCACCGTGCACGCCCTCACCGCCGGCACCGACAGCACAGCGGTGTCGTGGACCGGTCTCGTCCTGGGCGCGGCGGTCGGCTTCCTGTCCCTCTACCGGCTGCTGGCCGGACGCCGCAGCGCCGGCAGCGACACCCCCGCACCCGCAGCTACGGCCGTAGAACCGCCCGTACACCGCGACCCGCCCGGATCCCGGCCCGTGGTCGTGACGGACACCCGGCGCGCCGCCGACGGCGTCGTGACCCTCGACCTCGCTGCCCCGGACGGCACACCGCTGCCCGCGTGGCAGCCCGGCGCTCATGTCGACCTCGTCCTGCCGTCCGGGAGGATCCGCCAGTACTCGCTGTGCGGCGACCCCGCCGACCGGACCACCTACCGCATCGGCGTCCTGCACCAGCCCGACGGGCGCGGCGGCTCGGCGGAGGCCCACGCGCTGGAGGAGGACCAGCCACTCGCCATCAAGGGACCCCGCAACAGGTTCCCGCTGGTCCTGGCCGACCACTACCTGTTCATCGCCGGCGGCATCGGCATCACCCCCATCCTGCCCATGATCCGCGCGGTAGCAGCGGCAGGGCGGGAATGGCACCTGCTCTACGGCGGCCGCTCCCGCGCCACCATGGCCTTCACCGACGAACTGACCGCCCTCGGCGGCGACCGCGTCCGCCTGGTGCCCCAGGACACCGACGGCCTGCCCGACCTCACCACCGCGCTGGCCGGCACCCCACCGGGAGCCGCCGTCTATGCCTGCGGACCCGAACCCCTCATCAGCGCCGCCGAGAAGACCGTGGCCGCGGGCTTCCCCGACAGGCACCTGCACATCGAACGCTTCGCCGCCCCCGGAGCCAGTTCACAGGCGACCGGTTCCCCAGCCCCGGCCCGGCCGTTCCACGTCGAGCTGCGCCGCACGGGGCGCACGCTTCCGGTCCCGGCCGAGCGCACCCTGCTGGACGTGATCCGCCAGGCCGTCCCCGACGCCCCTTCCTCCTGCGAGGAGGGCTTCTGCGGCAGCTGCGAACTGCGTGTCCTGGCCGGCACCCCCGACCACCGCGACACCGTACTGCCGCCAGGCGAGCGGGACCGCCGCGACGTCGTCTACCCCTGCGTCTCGCGCTCCCGCAGCCCCCGGCTGGTCGTGGACCTGTGACCGGCTCCGCCCCCTCCGCCCAGCCGAGAGGCCCTCCGCGCGAACCGACGCGGACGCCGCCCCTCGCCGACACCGAGCTGCGAACTCGCCGCCGGGCGTCGGTCGGTGACCGAATCAGACGGCGGGCAAGGGCCCGCCACCGGCACGTCAGTTCCCTTTCACCGAACCGGAAGCAAAGCCACGCACGGAGAAGGATGTCTCACATGAGCAAGGTCAGTTGACTACGACAGAGGCTGGGGCACCGCTCTCGCCGGGGGCGACCCGGGCGCACCGGCCCCGAGCAGCCCCTCCACGAGTTCGTCGCCCGCCCCGTCCACGAACCCTGACAGCGGCGCAGGCGGCCCGCCGACGCCCGGTGCCCTGCGGTAGGCGAGCGCACTGAGCCGTGGTGCACCCAAGCCGGGCCGAAGGCCCGCCCGGGGGCACGCAGCTGTCGAACCCGTTCCCCAAGCCCGACCTGGTGCTGACCGACACCAGCGGCCAGAGCTTCGACCTGCGCAAGCAGACCGCCGGGAAGGCCACGCTGGTCTTCTTCGGCTATACCAACTGCCCCGACGTGTGCCCCACCACCATGGGCGACATCTCCACAGCCCTGGCCAAGCAGCCCCAGGACGTACGGGACGACACCACAGTCGTGTTCGTCACCACCGACCGCGAGCGGGACACCCCCGAGGACACCGGCCGCTGGCTGCGCGCGTTCGGCCCCCAGTTCACCGGCCTGTCCGGAGACCTGGAGAAGGTGAAGAAGGCCGCCCTCGGCCTGGGCACCTCCGTCGAAGACCCCAAGGGCCACGCCGACGGCACCGTCGCCACCTCCCCACGGCACCCAGGTCGCCGCGTTCTGGCCCATCCACGACAAGGCCCACGTCCTCTACAGCGGCACCACCGTCGAGGACTTCACCCACGATCTGCCGCTCCTGGCCAAAGCTACCGCCGAGTAGCCGACGCAGGGGGTCTCGCTCTCGGCGCCCCGTCCGGGAAACCGCTGCGCTGCGCTGTCAGCGGCTGCGGACAGCGGCGCCGAGGAGGTAGTCGCCCCGGATGCGGGTGAGGCTGCCGCGCACAGCCAGGCCGTGGCGGGGCAGCTCGGCGAGGAACTGCTCGGCGGTGAACCGGTCTTCGGTGGGGTGGTCGAACAGCAGCCGGTAGGAGGGCCGGGCCAGGGCGTGCGCGGTGACCTCTTCGAACACGAACAGCCCGCCCGGCTTGAGGGCGCGGGCGGTCTCGGTGAGGGCGGAGCGCCAGTCGGGGATGTGGTGGATGATCGCGAAGTCGAAGACCGCTTCGTAGGAGCTGTCCGCGGCGCCGAAGGCCGTACGCAGGTCGGTGGCGTCCCCGACCGCCAGGCGCACCCGGTGCATTTCGCGGGCGAGGCGGCGCCGGGCCTTGGTGATCATGTAGGGGTCGAGGTCGACGGCGTCGACGTGCGCGGCGCGGAAGCGGTCCAGGATCAGCTTGGTGCCGTAGCCGGGTCCGCAGCCGAGTTCGGCCGCCTTCGCCCCGGGCGGCAGCGGGCCGCCGGCCAGCTTCAGCAGGGTCGGCACCTCGTAGAGACGTTGCAGCGCCCGCCTTGCCGGGTTGTTGATCGCGGCCTTCTCGATCCGGTTCATCAGCACGTCCGGGTCCCCCTCGCCAATGCATCGCCACGGGCAGCTATCATCGTCGCATGACGATGAATAGCACAGGAGTGGCCCCGGCGGCCACCATGACGACATGCGGGGCGCCGTCGGCGGCCGTGGCCCTGTTCCGTTCCCTGGGTGAGCCGGCCCGCCTGGCGATCCTGCTGCGCCTGGCCGAAAGCGAGGCTCGGGTGGTCGACCTGGTCAAGGCACTGGGCCTGGCCCAGTCCACGATCTCGGCACACCTGGCGTGCCTGCGTGACTGCGCCCTGGTCGACTCCCGGGCCGAAGGCCGCTCGTCGTTCTACTTCCTGGCCCGCCCGGAGTTGCTGGACCTGCTGGCTTCGGCCGAGGATCTGCTGGCCGCCACGGGCGAGGCCGTGGATCTGTGCCCCACCTACGGCCGCACCTTGGTGGCTGCTCAGCGCAAGGAGAAGACCCATGGGTGACGCGTGCGGATGCGGCGGCGACGAACCGCGCACCAGTGACGACGCCGAGGAGTCGGCACCGGAAAAGATCTGGCAGGTCAGCGAGCTGCAGTGGGCGGCGGTCGCTGGCGTGTTCCTGCTGGTTGGCTTCGTCACCGGCCTGGCCGACGGCCCGGACACGGTCGAACTCGTCCTGAACGCGATCGCCCTGGCCGCGGGCGCCTGGACGTTCGTGCCCGGCACCCTGCGCCGCCTGGCCAAGGGCAAGATCGGCGTCGGCACGCTGATGACCATCGCCGCCGTCGGAGCCGTCGTCCTGGGCCAGGTCGAGGAAGCGGCCATGCTGGCCTTCCTCTACTCCATCAGCGAGGGTCTGGAGGAGTACTCCCTGGCCCGCACCCGCCGCGGCCTGCGCGCCCTGCTGGACCTGGTGCCCAGCGAGGCCACCGTGCTGCGCGAGGGGGCCCAGGTCACCGTCGACCCGGCCACCTTGAAGATCGGCGATGTGCTCCTGGTCAAGCCCGGTGAGCGCGTGGCCACCGACGGCACCATCCGCTCCGGCCGCAGCGCACTCGACGTCTCCGCGCTGACCGGCGAGTCCGTCCCCGTCGAGGCGGGCGAGGGCGGCGCGGTGTACGCGGGGTCGATCAACGGCACCGGCGTGCTGGAGGTCGAGGTCACCGCCGCCGCCGCGGACAACTCCCTGGCCCGCATCGTGAAGATCGTCGAGGCCGAGCAGTCCCGCAAGGGCCAGGCCCAGCGCCTCGCCGACAAGATCGCCAAACCGCTGGTGCCCGGCATCATGATCCTCGCCGCGATCATCGCCGTCACCGGCAGCATCCTCGGCGACCCGCAGACCTGGATCGAACGGGCCCTGGTCGTCCTGGTCGCCGCCTCCCCGTGCGCGCTCGCGATCTCCGTCCCGGTCACCGTGGTCGCCTCCATCGGCGCCGCCAGCCGCCTGGGCGTCCTCGTCAAGGGCGGCGCCGCCCTCGAAGCTCTCGGCCGCATCCGCGCCGTCGCGCTCGACAAGACCGGCACCCTGACCCGCAACGAGCCCACCGTCATCCGCACCGTCTCCGCCGACGGCCGCAGCGAGAAGCGGGTCCTTGAGATCGCTGCCGCGCTGGAGGCCCGCAGCGAACACCCCCTGGCCCGCGCGATCCTGGCCGCCGCCCCCGAACACCCGCAGGCGGACGGGGTGGAGGCGGTCACCGGCGCCGGACTGACCGGCACCGTCGACGGCCGCCCCGCCCGCCTGGGACGGCCTGGCTGGATCGAGCCCGGCAGCTTCGATGAGGACGTCACCGCCCTGCAGAACATGGGCGCCACCGCCGTCCTCGTCGAGTACGACGGACACCTCATCGGTGCCATCGGCGTACGCGACGAACTGCGCCCGGAGGCCGCCGAGGTCGTCGCCCGCCTCCACGGCTCCGGCTACACCGTGGCCATGCTCACCGGCGACAACCAGCGCACCGCCACCGCCCTGGCAGCCCAGGCCGGCATCACCGAGGTCCACGCCGACCTGCGCCCCGAGGACAAGGCCACCCTCATCCGTGCCCTGCGTGAGCAGCGCCCAGTCGCCATGGTCGGCGACGGCATCAACGACGCCCCCGCCCTGGCCAGCGCCGACACCGGCATCGCCATGGGCGCCATGGGCACCGACGTCGCCATCGAAACCGCGGACATCGCACTGATGGGCGAGGACCTGCGCCACCTGCCCCAGGCCCTCGACCACGCCCGCCGCTCCCGCGCGATCATGCTGCAGAACGTCGGCATGTCCCTCGGCCTGATCACCCTGCTCATCCCGCTGTCCGCCTTCGGCGTCATGGGCCTGGCCGCCGTCGTCGCCGTCCACGAGCTCTTCGAGATCGTCGTCATCGGCAACGGCGTCCGCGCCGGACGCACCCGCCCCCTTCCCCCCGCACCAGTACCCGTCGCGGCAGAGCAGCCCGTCCCGGCGACGGCAGGAGTCTGAACCATGCCCGAGCACACCCCCCGCGGGTCCTCGGCAGCCAGGCGGCGCACGGCCCTCGCGGCCGGCGCCGCCGCCCTGGCCGGACTCGACCTCGCCCTGAAAACCTGGGCCAAGGACAGCCTCGCCGACGCGCCGATCGGTCCCGGCTTCGCCCAACTGCGCCTGGCCTACAACCCCGGCGTCGCCTTCTCCATGGGCGACACCCTGCCCTCCTGGGTGGTGATCGCCCTCACCGCCCTGATCACCGCCGGTGTGGGCGTGTTCGCCTGGCGCACGGCCCCGACGTCGAAGGCCACCGCCGCGGCGCTCGCCGCCATCCTCGCCGGCGCCGCTGCCAACCTGATCGACCGCACGGCCGACGGAGTCGTCACCGACTACCTGCACACCGGCTGGTGGCCCACCTTCAACCTCGCCGACGCCTTCATCGTCTGCGGAGGAATCGCCGTCGCCGCCCTGTCCTGGCGCCGCACCGACCACGAACCCGACAACGCCCCCGCCTGACCAGCCAAAGGAGGAGGTGAGCGTGATGGCCGTCCTCGCCCTCGCCCTGTACGCGGCGTTCCTGCTCATCGCCGGTGGGATGCGGGCCTTCATCCAGTACCGGCGCACCGGGGACTTCGGCGCCCGCCACGGCCGTCCCGGCACGGCCCAGTGGTGGGGCAGCATCGCCCCCGGCCTGAGCAGCCTCCTCACCGGCATCAGCCCCGGCCGCCGAGCTCACCGACCTGATGCACCCTCTACCGCCCAGCTGGCGATGGGCTCCTCCTGGCGCATCGGTATGTAGAAACTCCATAACGCTGCTGCAAGCGGCGGGACTCTGCAACTCGGTATCACCCAGCCCCGGCCGCGCCGAGGAAGGAGGCGGCTGTTCGAGCGCCTGCCGAAGTATCGCCGAGCGGGACCGGATGCGGCTGTACTTGTACGTTTCGGGCGCGGGGACCCGGTCCGCGGGCCCGTCAGCCCCCGCCGTCGTGGGCGGCTGCGCGTTGCGGCCCTCTTCCGCCTGTCGCCTTTGGCCGGCGTCCGAGGGCGGGCAGGCGGGTGGTGAAGGTGGTGCCGCGGCCGACTTCGCTGTCGGCGGTGAGGGTGCCGCCGTGGGCGGCGGCGAGTTCGGCGGCGACGGCGAGGCCGATGCCGGAGCCGTCGGCGCGGGCATCCCGGCTGCGGAAGAAGCGGTCGAAGACGCGGGGAAGGTCCTCGGCGGGGATGCCGGGGCCGGTGTCGGCCACGCGCAGCTCGGCCCAGCCGTCCTCCTGGCGCAGGGTGACGGTGACGGTGCCCCCGCCGGGGACGAACTTCAGGGCGTTGGTGAGCTGGTTGGTGACGATCTGCCGCAGCCGTACCTCGTCCCCGTCGACGCGGACGTCGTCCAGGTCGGTGCGGAGGGTGAGCCCGGCTTCGGTGAACCGGCCGGCCAGACTGGCGGTCGCGTCGCGGACGAGGGCGATCAGTGACAGGGATGTGCGTTCGAGGGTGAAGGCGGCGGCGTCGGCGGAGGCCAGGGTCTCCAGGTCGGCGATGAGGCGGCCCAGCCGGAGAGTCTCGTCGTGCAGGGAGTCGATCACCTTCGGAGTGGCATCGCGGACGCCGTCCTGGACCGCTTCGAGTTCGCTGCGCAGTATGGCCAAAGGAGTACGCAGTTCGTGGGCGACGTCGGCGGCGAAAGCGCGCCGCAGCTCGTCCTCCCTCTCTACCCGGTCGGCCATGGTGTTGAAGGCGGTGGCCAGTTGGCCGATCTCGTTGCTGGGCACGGTGGCGGCGCGCCGGTCGCGTTGCCCGGCTGCGAGGTCGTCGGCGGCGCGGGTGAGTTCGGCGATGGGTGCGGTGGCCCGGCGGGCGGTGTAGACGCCGACGACGAGGGCGACCAGGGCCGCGCCGAGGGCTCCGGCGGCGAGGAGGCGGTTGACGGATGCCTGGAAGTCCCTGTCCACGGCCGGGACCACACCCTGGGGAACGCGGACTTGGAGGGTGGCGACCCGCTGTCCGTCCACGGTGATCGGCAGGCTGCGCGGCGCGCCGAGGTCGCCGGTGCCCATCATCTCCCGGTGCATGGCCAGCGTGGCGGCGGTCACGTCGGCGTCGGCCAACGACCACACCTTCCGGCCCGCCGGGTCGAGCAGTTCGGCCTCCGAACCGGTCATGGTGACGGTCGGCGCGAGCTCGTTGAGCGCCTGGGCATTCCACGCGCCGTCGCGGGCGTAGTCCGCGGCGAACAGGGCGACCAGCTGCTGCTGGCTGGTGCGCTGCTGCTCGCTCAGGTAGTTCTCGAAGCGGTCGGTGAAGGCGGTGTTGACGAGCACGGCGGTCAGTACGGCCGTGCCGATGCCGAGCGCGGCGAAGGCCAGGGCCAGGCGGCGGGCGAACCGGCCGCGCAGCAGTTCACGCATCGCGGTCCACATCACGATCCACTCCGAGTTTGTAGCCGACCCCGGTCACGGTGACGATCACCGTGGAGGGCGGGGCGTCGCCGAGTTTGCGGCGCAGGTTCTTCACGTGCACGTCGATGGTCCGCTCGTACGCCTCGAACGTGTGGCCCTGGACGCGGCCCACCAACTCCATACGGGTCCAGGCCCGGCCGGGCCTGGAGGCGAGCGCGGCCAGCAGGTCGAACTCCATGCGGGTCAGCTCCACCGGCCGGCCGTCCGAGCGCACTTCGCGGCGCTCGGTGTCTATCCGCAGCCGCCCCTTGCCGTAGGAGTCCGGCGCCACCGTTTCGGTGCTCGAGCCGCGCGCGCGGCGCAGCACCGCCTCGATACGGGCGACCAGCTCGCGCGGGCTGAACGGCTTGACGACGTAGTCGTCGGCGCCCAGCCGCAGCCCCATCACCCGGTCGTTCTCGCTCGCCTTGGCGGTGAGCATCACGATGGGCACGTCGCTGGTCTTGCGCAGCAGCCGGGCCACCTCCTCGCCGGGCAGGCCGGGCAGCCCCAGGTCGAGGACGACCAGGTCGGGGTGGGAGGCGGCGGCCAGATCGAGGGCGCCGCGGCCGTCGCCCGCCTCCAGCACCGAGTAGCCGTCACGCTCCAGGTAGTCACGCAGCAGCCCGCGCAGCTTCACCTCGTCGTCGACGACCAGCACCGTCGCACTCACCGGTTTACCTTCCTTCTCATCAACAGTACGGGGCTCGTCCGCAGCCAGGACGCCGGCCGTACCGGATACGACGAGAGCCACGGCCTGCCGAGGCCCGCCTCGGCAGGCCGTACACCACCCGGCTGGTATGCCCGGGTGCCCTCGCCCGGCCGGCGCGGGTCATGACGCGGCGCCCCCGACAGAGACCTTGGCTTCCGGCACCGGCCGGGGCCGCATGAAGCAGTCGCGGGCGCCCGTTCCTTCGTACGGGTTCCATCATGCGGCCACGGTGGCCCTGACCGCGGTGTCCACCGGCGATGCCGGGGAGCCGGGCAGCGGTCGCGGGGTGAAGCGGCGCAGCCGGTTGGCGTTGCCCACCACCGACAGCGAGGACAGCGCCATCGCCGCGGCGGCGACGATCGGGCTGAGCAGCCAGCCGGTGACCGGGTAGAGCACGCCGGCCGCGAGCGGGATGCCCGCCGTGTTGTAGACGAACGCCAGGAACAGGTTCTGGCGGATGTTGCGCATGGTGGCCCGGCTCAGCGTCACTGCGGTGACCACGCCGCCCAGAGAGCCGGAGATCAGGGTGATGTCGGCAGCCTCGATGGCGACGTCGGTGCCTGTGCCGATCGCGAAGCCGACATCGGCCTGGGCCAGGGCTGGGGCGTCGTTGATGCCGTCGCCCACCATGCCGGCCCGTAGGCCCTCGTCCTGCAGGCGGCGGATCTCGTCCGCCTTGTGCTCGGGCAGCACCTCCGCCAGCACCTTCTCGATGCCCACCTGGGCCGCGATGGCCTCGGCGGTCCGCGCGTTGTCCCCGGTGATCATCACGATCTTCAGGCCGAGCTGCTTCAGCGCGGCGACGGCGGCGGCCGAGTCCTCCTTGACCGTGTCGGCGACCGCGACCAGCCCCAACAGCCGATCGTCGACGGCTGCGTACATCGCCGTCCTGCCCTGGGCGGACAGCTGGTCGGCCTCCGGCGCGAGGGACGCCGGGTCGATGCCGTGCTCGGCCAGCAGCGCGGCCTTGCCCACCAGGACCCGGCGGCCGTCGACGGTGGCGGTGATGCCATGGCCGGTGACCGAGTCGAACTCACTCACCTCGGCGAGCATGATGCCGCGTTCGGCTGCGCCGGAGACGATCGCCTGGCCCAGGGGATGTTCGGAGGAGTGCTCGGCGGAGGCCACCAGGCGCAGCAGCTCGTCCTCGGTGAAGCCGTCCGCGGGCACGAGGTCGGTCAGCTCGGGCCGTCCCCGGGTGACGGTGCCGGTCTTGTCCAGCACGACCACGTCGAGGCGCTGCGCGGTCTCCAGCGCCTCGGCCGAGCGGATCAGGATGCCGGCCTGGGCGCCCTTGCCGGTGCCCACCATCACGGACAGGGGAGTGGCCAGGCCCAGGGCGCACGGGCACGCGATGATCAGTACGGCCACGGCGGCCACCAGCCCCAGCGTCAGCGCCGGGTCCGGGCCGACGAGGAACCACACGGCGAACGCGGTGATCGCGATGAACATCACCGCGGGCACGAAGTAGCTCGCGACGAGGTCGGCGATGCGCTGGATGGGCGCCCGGGATGCCTGTGCCTGCTGCACCAGCTTGACGATCTGGGCGAGCATGGTGTCCGCGCCGACCTTGGTCGCCGTAAACCGGAAGGCGCCGGTCTGGTTGATGGTGGCGCCCACGACCTCGTCGCCCACCGTCTTGGTCACCGGGATCGACTCGCCGGTGACCATGGACTCGTCCAGCGTGGAGCGGCCGTCGACGATGACGCCGTCCACGGGGACCTTCTCACCTGGCCGCACGACCACGACGTCCCCGGCGGCGACCTGCTCGACGGGCACCTCCACCTCCGTACCGTCGCGCACCACGCGGGCGGTCCGGGCCTGCAGGTTCAGCAGCTCGCGGATGGCCTGCCCGGTGCCCGCCTTGGCCTTTGCCTCGAACAGGCGGCCCAGCAGGATGAGGGTGAGAATGACGCCCACCGCCTCGTAGTACACCTCGCGCACCCCCTCCGGCAGCAGCCCGGGCGCCACGGTGACCAGCAGGCTGTAGCCGTACGCCGCCGAAGTGCCCAGCGTGATCAGCGCGTTCATCTCCGCGCCGCGGTGGCGCAGGGCGAGCCAGCCGGTACGGTGGATCGGCCACCCCGTGTAGAACATCACCGGCGTGATCAGCGCGAACTGGAACCACCGGTTGAGCAGCAGGCCCGGCACGTCCACACCGAACACCTCGTGCAGCATCACGGCCGCCACGACCGGTAGGGACAGCAGCGCGCCGAAGAGGACCCGTCGCGACAGATCGGCGATCTCCTCGCGCCGCGCGGCCGCTTCGGCGTCTTCACGCTCCGGGCCGCTCTGCTCGGGGGCCTGCTCAGTCTCGACGGTCGGCACGGCGGATGCCGCGCTCTCGCCGTCACCGGGCTCGACCAGCAGCGTACCGTGCACCATGTTCATCCCGCACGCGAAGCCGAACCGGCCCGCCCGGTCGGGGGTGAACTCCACCGCGGTCGTCTCGTACGCCGGAAGCGAGGCGGCGAGCGCGAAGTCCGGGAAGACCACACGGGACGTGCAGTCCCCACCCTCCTGCCGGTCGAACACCAGCCGCACCGGCACCCCTTGGCGGACCTGGATCAGATCCGGGGCGTAGCCGCCCTTCACCGTGATGCCGATCTCCTGGACGCCGCCCACGAGTTCGGCCTGACGGGACTTCTTGGGGCCGAAGAAGTACCAGGCCAGGAACGCGATCAGCGCGACCGCTCCGGCCAGCACCCCGATGTCCGCCGCATTCATGACGTACTCCCTTCCGTGGACGGGTTCCTGTACGGGCCGATGCGGTAGCCGGCGCCGCGTATCGCCGCCTCGATCCCGGACGGTTCGGCCGGGGCGTCGTACCGGACGGCGACGGCACGGGCGCGGCTGCTGACGTCGGCGACCGTCACGCCCGGCAGGGCGGCGACGACACCCTCGATGGCTACCTGGCACTGTCCGCAGGCTCGTATGAGCGCTTTGAGCATGGCGACCTCCTATGTCTCTCGGGGGCTTTCCGCATGGGTCAGCGGTGCCGGAACAGCACCTTCATCAACTCGTCGTGGATGAGCGGGTCGTCGTCCTTGATGGCGTCGGTGACGCACCGCTCCAGGTAGTTGCGCAGCACCGTGCGGGACACCCCGTCCAGGGCCTTCTGCACGGACGCGATCTGGTCGAGCACGTCCACGCAGTACCGGCCCTCCCGGATCATCCGGGTCACGCCCTGCACCTGCCCGCCGATCTTGGCCAGGCGCACCAGCGCATCGTCGGCGGCCTCCGGAGCGATGAACTGCCGCTGCTGCCCGGTCTCGGATTCGGTCATCACGCGCCTCCTTCACGACCGAAGCTACTCCTACCCCCTAGGGGTAGCAAACCGATCCATTAGTGATTTTCAGGCAACCGTGAGCAGTGGGAGTCAGTCCTGCCCTGCCACCCGAGGGCTGAATTCCCACACCACAGGCCCGGGAGGCGGATGGCGGCGCCCGTACGGACAGAGACGCGACAGGCCCTCGGGACCGCCCCTGACCCCGGCAGGCAACAGCGCCCGCACACGGCCGCTTCATCGGCCCTTCACACCCCGCGCCTAATTTCGGCTTCGTACCGCAAAAGCCACAGGTGAGGAGCACTGATCATGATCAGGCACAGGACCATCGCGGTGGCCGCGGCCACCGCCCTGCTCGGCGGCCTCGGCGCGTACGGAGCCGCCACCGCGTTCGCCGCGACCTCGGACACGACGCCCGAGCCGACCCCCTCGGCGACATCGTCCCCGAGCGCCGGCGGCAAGAGCACCGAAGCCATGATCCAGCGCTGCCTCAAGGACATGCCCGCCAACGAGCGCGGTGCGGCGGAGAAGCAGATGCGCAAGATGACGTCCGAGCACTCCATGATGGACGGCGGCTCCGGCATGTCGATGAACGGCATGATGGGCTCCGGCTCCGGCACCTCGATGAACGGCATGATGGGCAGCGGCTCCGGTGAGTCGATGTCCGGCATGATGGGCGGCGCCGAGGGCGGGTCCTGACCCGATGGAGCTCGCCTTCCTCCCGAGTCCGCCCAGCCCGTACCTGACGGTCGGCCCGCTCATGCTCCACGGGTACGCGCTCATGGTGGTCCTCGGCGTCATCACCGCGATCGCCATCGGCCGGCACCGCTGGAACGCCCGGGGCGGCGACGCGGGCGCCGTCCTCGACATCGCCATGGTCGCGGTGCCGTTCGGCATCCTCGGCGGCCGCCTCTACCACGTGATCACCAGCTGGCAGCTGTACTTCGGCCAAGGCCGCAACCCGGTCGAGGCGCTGTACGTGTGGCAGGGCGGCCTCGGCATCTGGGGCGCGATCGCCGGCGGCGCCCTCGGCGCCTGGATCGCAACCCGGCGTCGTGGCATCGCCTTCACCGCCTTCGCCGACGCCCTCGCACCGGCCGTCCTGGTCGGCCAGGCGATCGGCCGGATCGGCTGCTGGTTCAACCAGGAGCTGTACGGCAGGCCCACCACCCTGCCCTGGGGACTGGAGATCGACCCGGCCAACCGCCCCGCCGCCACCCCGGACGCCGCCACCTACCACCCCACGTTCGCCTACGAGGCCGCCTGGAACCTGGGCGCCGCCGCCCTCGTGATCTGGGCCGAGCGACGCTTCCGCCTCGACCGGGGCCGCGTCCTCGCCCTGTACGTCGCCGCCTACACGGCGGGCCGCGGCTGGATCGAGATGCTGCGCGTCGACCCCGCCAACCACCTGGGCCTGCGGCTGAACGTGTGGACCAGCCTGCTGCTGTTCCTCGCCGCCGTCGCCTTCCTCGTCGTACGCCGTCGGCCCGCCCCGACCGCACCCGCCCCGACGGTAAGCACCGAAGCCACGCCTCCTGCTGAGGAGCAGGCCGCGCCCGCACCGGTGCCGTCGGACACGGACACGGACACCGCGCCCGCCCGGAAACGGACGGCCCTCCCGGGGAGAGCGCCATGACCGGCCGCCGGCCGTGCCTCCGTATCGGCTCCCGGACGGGGCTCACGCTGCTGCCCTTCGACCCGCACCGCATCGGCAGGCCGCCGGTCTGATCCTGGCCTTCGTCGGGCTGAGCCACCGGAAGCAGTCCGCGGCCGACCCGACGCACATGGCCCGACCATCGTGTGCTCATCGTCCCTTCACAGCACATGCCTAACTTCTTTCGTACAGCCCCGGTCCGGCCCACCGCGCCGGGCACACCGCACAAGCCCCTGGAGTGATCCCCATGATGTGCCTGAACAAGAAGGTCCTCATCGGTGCCGGTGTCGTCGCCGGCGGCTTGTTCCTGGTCAAACCCGCGTGGGCGGTGGCCGCCCTGCCGCTGCTGATCCTGGCGCTCTGCCCGCTCAGCATGATCTTCATGATGCGCGGCATGGGCAGCCAGAGCGGCAAGGGCGGCAAGGGCGCCGCGTGCGGCACGTCCGGGGCGACCGCCAAGTCCACGACGGCCACGACGGCGACGGGGACCGATCTCGACAAGCAGATCGCCGACCTCCAGGAGGAGGTGCGCATCCTCCGCGCCGCGAACACTCAACAGCAGGCGTCCGCGCCCAGGGTGGACTTCAGCAAGCCGGACGAGCCCGGTCCGCGCCCCTGACGGCGCGGGCCCGCTCCCGGAACACGGGGGCATCCCGACGTGCGTCCGCCAGCCCCTGTCTGTGCAGTCGTCCGCGACCTGCTCCCGGAGTACGCCCTGGGCCTGCTCTGGCATGCTCGGGCCCCTACCGGCGCATCCGACACCCGCAGTACACCGGGTTCCCGGCCATCATGACCGGGTTCCTCCTGATGTGGCCCACTCTGCCTACACTGGTGATGTTCCCGGTACTGGTCTGGGTCTACCGGCGCCTCGCCCTGCGTGAGGAAGCCGAGGTCGCCGCCTGTTTCGGCACCGCTTGGGAGCGTTATGCGGCCCGCACACCCCGCTTCCTGCCGTCCCGGCGACGCCGGAAGACAGTAGGCGCGCACCGTGCCGCCTGCAGGTGACACGGTCCGCCCTCACGCGGAGGACACCCGCACCGCGGCAGACCTGACGGCCCGGTCCCGGACCAGGGGCCGGTTCCCCGGGCTGTCGGGTCTGCCGTCCCTTCCGGCCGACGGGTCTGCCGTCCCTTCCGAAGGAGCCGACGATGCCCCAGTATCTTCCGCTCATCCTGTTGCTGCTGGCCTGCCCCGTGGGGATGGCCCTGATGATGTGGTATATGGGGCGGTACCAGCGTAAGAACGTGCGACAGGCCCAGCCCCGGCCTCGGCCCACCGTCCCCACCGGCCACGACACCAACGCAGTCGAGGTCACCCACCTGCAGGCAGAGATCGACCAGCTCAAGGCCGCCCAACGGGACTCGGCCGGCAGGCCGGCGTCTCCGGGAGACCGCCCGCCCCAGGCCTGACCTGGCATCCGGCACGGCACGGCTGTGCGGCGCGCCGAATCGCCGATGCGGCCCGGGCGAGCCGCTTGCCGACGTGGCCGCCCCGCAGAGCTGCGGGGCGGCCACAGCCGCGTCAGCCGGCGGGCCGGGCCGTGTAGTCACCGGCCCGCCGGACGGCCGCGACGAGTTCGGAGGTGTCCACCTCCGTGCCCTCCGCCAGAGTGACGGTGGTGAGTCCGGCGCGGAAGTTGGTGCTGGCGTAGCGGACTCCGGGGACGTCCTCCAGCTCGTCGTCGATGGACAGGCCACAGCTGGTGCAGTGCATGCCCTCGATGTGGAGGATCATCTGCTGGCCGGTCTCGGTCTCCGTCTCGGCCTTGCGGCTGAAAAGCTTCATGTAAGGGCGCTTTCTACTTGAAGTCGATGGTGCCGGTGTTCATGCCCACGGAGCAGGTGAAGCGGAGCGTGCCAGGCTTGCGGGTGCCGAGGTCGACCTCGGTGTCACCGTTGCGCTTGACGATCTCCTGGACGCCGAGGGCGGGGATGGTGAAGGCCTGGGCGCAGCCGCTGGAGTCCTTGCCGTGCAGCACCAGCGTGGTGGGCACGCCCGCCTTCGCCGTGAACTGCGTGGGGCTGTAGGAGTCCGTCACCGTCAAGGTGATGATCTGCTTGCCGGCGCCGTCCATGCGTACCGGCGCGTCGGCTGCCGACTTCCCCGACCCTTCCGTCATGTTCATGCCGGAAGAGGCGGCCGTGGTGGTCGTATTCTGCCGGGTGAAGGTGGCCCAGCCGCCGGCCTGCAGTGCGGAGACGACCGTCCAGGCGGCGACGCCGAGCACGACCACGCCCGTCAGGATCGCGAGTCGGCCGGACAGGGCCCGGCTGGTGCGGCGGAACAGGTAGCCGAGGACGGCGAACAGCGGGGCGGTGCCGATGACGAACCCGGCCATCACCGCCGCCCCGGCGACGGGGGACCCGGAGGTGACCGCGATCAGTTCCACCGAAAGGGTGACCCCGCACGGCACCAGTACGGTGGCGAAGCCGATCAGGGCCGGGGTGAGGGCCGAGTCGGTCCTGGCGCTGCGGCGCAGCAGCCGGCCGAAGGAGGCCGGGGGCCGGGGCACCAGCCGCGCCACGGCCTTGACGCCGAACAGGTCGAGTGCGAAGAGCAGCATGAGGACCGCGGCGGCCAGCAGCATGACCGCCCGGGCGCGGGGGCTGGGCTGCAGCGCGTCACCGAAGACGCCCAGCAGGGCGCCCAGCAGGGTGTGGGAGAGCAGCTTTCCGGCGAGGAAAGCCCCGACGGGAACCAGCGGCTTGGGCTCCGCCGGCGCGGTGTGCGCCCGGCCGCCGGGGTGCTGTACCGCCGCGTCGGGTGCGCGGCGAAGGGGGACGGGTGAGGCGGGTTCCGGGGTGGTGGCGGGGCTGCGGCGGGTCACCGCGCCGGCCAGCAGGCCCCCTTGGACGGCGGCGCAGGAAGCACCGCCGGCGAGCAGGCCGGTGGAGACACCGGTGACGAGCAACGCGACAGACGACGGCATGCGTCGACACTCCTGAAGAGATACGACGGCACGCGCACGCGGGCGTGCCGAATCGGACGTGGCTGGCGGGGCGTCCGCGGGACGGGAGTCCGCGGACGGGGTGCCGTCACGTCCGGCACACGCACAAGCGGTGCAGGTCAGGAGGGGGCGGCTCGGCAGGCGGCGGCACTCCGGAACGGGGCACCCCCGGCCGCAGGAACATGTCCGCTTCCGCCTCACCGGCATGGGCCGGGGCGGCAGCCGCATGGTGGGAGGGGCCGACCGAAGGCAGGGTGCAGACGGTCTGCGTCGACGGGCAGTTCCCGTCCATGCTGGTCGCTTCGGCTGCCGTTGCCGCTGTCGTCCGCCCGGCCGACTGCCCGGGTCCGACGGATTGCTGCATCGACTGCGTCTGGCCGGGCATCGCCATGGCCGGCCGTGCGACGCCGGTCACACAGAACGCGAGCGCGCCGACCAGCACAAACCACGCCCACAGGCGGAGCGGGAACGGCGCACGCAACATCACGAACGGCATCGTAGCGGCACCCACCGAGTGGAGATCACGCCGCCCTGCGGCAGGCACACCGATGACGAGCGGTGCCCAGAGTACGTACACGGCGGGCCCGAAACCGCCTGGCGTCCCGCATGTGCGTCACGAGGGCACCGGGCCTGTGAGTATCGGCCGCCGTCAGGTCGGCGGTGTGACGGGTATCCGGCGCACGCGGCGGGCAGCAGGCCGAGACGACGGTGATCGTGCCTGTGGGCGAACGCGATGGCGGGCGGGCACAGAGCGCGCACATGACGGCTTCATCGGTCCTTCACACCGCCTGCCTAGCGTGGCAGCGACCCGGCCGGTGCGGCGGACAAGCGCGGACAGGCACGGTTGAGACAGATGGGTGATCGCTGAGGGCGCAGCCTGGCGGTCCTCCGGAAAGGTGATGGATGAGCGAGCTGCTCTTCGGTACGACGCTGCTGGCGTCCTTCTTCGGCGGGGTGGTGGCGCTGCTCGCGCCGTGCTGCATCTCGGTGATGCTGCCGGCCTACTTCGCCACCGGATTCCGCTCCCGCGGCCGCGTCGTCGCGGGAACGCTGACGTTCGGCGCCGGGGTGGCCACCGTGATCGTGCCGATCGGGCTCGGGGCCGCCGCGCTGTCCGCCGCGCTCCAGCGGTACCACCTGTGGGTCTACCTGGCCGGCGGCACGCTGATGCTGGCCGGCGGCCTGGCGGTGCTCGCCGGATGGAAGCCGAAACTGCCGATGCCCTCCGGACGCTCCCCCCAGGGGGGCGGCTTCGGCGCCGCCTACGGGCTCGGGGCGTTCTCCGGCATCGCCAGCGCCTGCTGCGCGCCGGTGCTCGCCGGGGTCGCCGTGCTGTCCGGGGCCACCGCCTCGTTCCCCGCCGCCCTGGGTGTCGGGCTCGTCTACGTGCTGGGCATGGTCGCGCCCCTGGTGGTGATCGCCCTGGCCTGGGAGCGCGGCCACCGCGGTCCCGCCAGGGTCCTGCAGGGCCGCACGGTACGGCTGCGGGCCGGCTCCTGGCAGCGGAGTCTGCCACTGGGTGACCTGCTCGCTGGGATTCTGCTGATCGCCATGGGCGTACTGACCGCCGTCCTGGCGCTCAGTGGACCGTCGATGCCCAACTCCGGCTGGCGGGTCACCTTCGCCGCCGACCTGCAGCACGCCGCATCGGCGGCCACCCGTGCCTTGGGCTGGCTGCCCGGCTGGGCCGTGGCCGCTGTCGCCGCGGCGGCCCTGTTCCTGCTGATCCGCCGTGCCCGCCGCTCCCGCGCCGAGTCGGCCGATCCGGATCCCGCACCCTTGCCCGCGGTGCCCGAGTGCGGCGGATCCGCATCTGGGGACTGCGCCGCG
This sequence comes from Streptomyces sp. P17, assembly GCF_032436805.1. Taxonomy (NCBI): domain Bacteria; kingdom Bacillati; phylum Actinomycetota; class Actinomycetes; order Kitasatosporales; family Streptomycetaceae; genus Streptomyces; species Streptomyces sp. P17. The sequence continues at coordinate 44,921 of NZ_JAVRBF010000014.1, forward strand.
CCGGCGGTGACCGCTTCCGACGAGCCCGTGGCTGTCACCACCCCCGCAGACCGCACCATGACTTTGGAGGGCCCCGCCGATGGGCGCTGACACCAAACCCGGAACCAAGGCCGCGCGCCACGCGCGCCTGGCGGCCGAACGCGAGAGCGAGCGGCAGCGGCAGCACCGCCGTCGGCGCCTGCGTAACAGCGCGGTCATCACCGCGATCCTCATCGCCGTCGTCGCCGGCCTGTACGCGGTGTTCAACAAGTCCGAGCAGCCGTCGGCCACGGGCTACGAGGTCGGCAGCCCCGGGATCGGCCAGACCGCGCCCGGGTTCTCGCTGGCCTCCAGCGGCGGCGGGAACGCCAGCCTGGCCGCCTTGAAGGGCAAGACCGTACTCCTGTACTTCCAGGAGGGCCTGACCTGCCAGCCGTGCTGGGACCAGATCCGCGACCTGGAGAAGTCCTCCGCCAAGGTCAAGGACGCCGGCATCGACCAGATCGTCTCGGTCACCACCGACCCGGCGAACCTGGTCGCCCGCAAGGTCAAGGACGAGGCCCTGAAGACCCCGGTACTCTCCGACCCGGACCTGAAGGTCTCCAAGGCCTACCAGACCAACGAGTACGGCATGATGGGCACCTCCCGCAACGGCCACAGCTTCGTCCTCGTCGGCCCCGACGGCACCATCCAGTGGCGGGCGGACTACGGCGGCGCCCCCAAGTACACGATGTACGTCAAGGTCGACAAGATCCTCGCCGACCTCGAGGCCGGGCGGCAGGCATGAGCGCCCGGCACATCACGCTCCTCACCCAGGCCGACTGCGCGCTGTGCGAGCACGCCAAGACCGTCCTGGCCAAGGTCGGCGCCGACCATGAGCTGGCCGTCACCGAGATCGACCTGGCAGATGAGGAGGGCCGGCGGCTCGGCGCCGAGGCGGGTGTCCTCTTCGCCCCCGGCATTTTCCTCGACGGCCGCCCCTTCTCCTACGGACGGCTCTCCGAACGCCGCCTGCGCCGGGCCCTGAAAGCCGCGCCCTGACGCCCGTCCACCCCTCCCCTGCGCCCCTGAAACATCAAGGAAGTCAAGGAAGCCGAACAATGAGCGAACTGGTCAAACTACTGCCCCTCCTCGCCTGCCCGGTGGGTATGGGCGCCATGATGTGGTTCATGACGCGGTCCGGCCGCAAGACCACCGGCGCCCCTTCCACCGATCCCAACACCGCAGCCTCCGGCGCCGATCCGCGCGAGCGGGAACTGGCAGCGCTGCGCAAGCAGGTCGACGACCTCAGGCAGCACATGGGCGACGATGCCAAGGCCCCCGACCAGGCGCACACTGAGCCCTTCTCGGCAACGTCTCGTGACGGTTCGTGATCTTCGGTCAGGTGGTGCGGCCGTGCTCCATCTGGAGCGGGACGAGGGCTGCTCGGGCGTTCCCGGTGATGCTGCCGGGGTCGGGGCTGACCCGGCGCAGGACCTAGAAGGTGACCTTGAGCAGGGCGTTGGCGCGCTCGGCGACACCGTGGATGCCGCGGATCACCCTGTTGAACGTCTGCTGCCCGGTGGCGAGTTCGCCGCCTTGCGGCCTCTTGACCGGGTGGCGGAAGCCGTCATCGGCGGCACCCTCGCCGACCGGCTCAATGATGGTGAGCCGCCCGCCACCCGGTAGGACCAACCGCCCGGAAAGGCGGGGCACTTCGTCGGCCACAAACAGTTCGCCAGGCATCCGGACGGCACAAGAACGGTGGGCCGACGGGATCACGTCCTGTCGGCCCACCGTACTTGGCGATACGTCAGCTCTCGCCGAGCATCTTCTTCATCTGCTCGATCTCGGCGGTCTGGGCCGTGATCACGTCGTCCGCGAGCTTCACGGCGGGACCGTACTTACCGTCGGCCTTCTGGGTCTTGGCCATCTTGATGGCGCCCTCGTGGTGCTTGACCATCATCTCGAGGAACATCTTGTCGAACTCGGCGCCGGAGGCCTTCTCCAGCATGTCCATGTCCTCCATGCCCATCATGCCGGGCGTGGAGGACGACATGTCCATTCCGGACATGTCCTGCGGCACTTCCTCGCCCCACGAGGTGAGCCAGCCGGACATCGTCTCGATCTCCGGGTCCTGCGCCCCCTTGATCTTCGTGGCGAGGTCCTTCACCTCCTGCGAGGAGGCGCGGTCGGCGGCCAGTTCGGCCATGTCGACGGCCTGACGGTGGTGCTGGATCATCTCCTCGGCGAAGGAGACGTCCTGGTCGTTGTGGTCGCCGGCCTTGGCCGACGCGGTCGCGGAGGGGCTGGAGTCGGACCCCATGGAGGACATGTCGTGTCCGCCGCCGCCACAGGCGGAGAGTACGAGAGCGGCTGCACCCGCCGTGACGGCGATGGCGGTACGACGGACGAGCTTGCGGTGTGCGGTCATGGATGAACTCCTGAATGCGGATCTGTGAAGGGCATACCGACGCACGGCACCGCCTGGGCATGCGGTGACGCGCGGGCCGCTCTAGATCCGCAGGATTTGGAGTTCGGAGAGCGAGGGCGGGGCGCGACCGCCGTCGGGATCGCTGTCGGCCGCGGAGGCACGCATCTCCCCCGGCTCAGCACACGCCACCGCGTCGGGCAGTAGTACCGGCACCAGCGACGGAGCCCCTGCGACCGACGCGGAGGCGCAGGTCGGATCCGCGTGGTCCGTCCGGCCCGTACATCCGCCTTCGCCGTGATCGCATCCGCCCGGCATCGACGCCATGACGTCCGTCTGCGCGACCACCGCCATCCGCTCGCGCCCGGATGACGCGGCGGCGACCCCCGGCATCGGCCCGAGGCCGTGCATGCCGAGCAGGCCCAGCAGCAGAGCGCACACGAGCAGCCCGCAGGACCGCACGGTCGAGTGCGGTCGCGTGAGCTGTCCGAGGCGGGTCACGACCTCATCGTAGGCATGGATCACCAGCCGCTCGCGTCCCGGGCGCCGCCGAAGCAGACAAGGCAGACAAGGCAGACAAGGCAAAGCGGTACCGGCCCAGGGTATGACCACCCTTGAGAGGAGGAACCGTGCCCGACGTACTGACGCTCGAATACCGCGTGTCCGGCATGACATGCGGCCACTGCGAGAACGCCGTGAAACAGGAGGTCTCGGCGCCGAAAGCCGTCGTCCACATGCAGGTCGACGCCCGCACGGGCCGCGGCACCGTGCCATGCACCACCCCGCTCGACGATCCCCGGGCGCGAGAGGCGATCGACGAGGCGGGCTACGAACTCACCAGCCGAGTATGAGGTTCCGCCTTCGCCCCGAAAACCTGCCCGAACGGCCGTCTACTATGGTCTTGCGTATTCGGTGGCGAAGGGAAGTCAGGGCCATGCGTCGGCTGGGGGATCTTGAAGCGGAAATCATGGATCGTCTCTGGACGTGGAACCGTCCGGCGACGGTGCGCGAGATAGTGGATGACATCAACAAGACCCGCCCCGTCGCGTACACCACGGTGATGACGGTCACCAACATCCTGTACACCAAGGGCTGGCTGCTGCGCGGCAAGCATGGCCGGGCCTGGCTGTACACACCGGTGCGCAGCCGCGAGGCGTACGCCGCCGCACTCATGGAGGACGGCTTGGGAGAGAGCAAGGACCGCCCGGCCGCGCTGGTCGCCTTCGTCGAGAACATGGACGAGGAAGAGATCGCCGCCTTGCGCAAAGCCCTGCGGAACGTGAGCCGGCAGGCGAAGGAAGTGCAGTGAACGCGGCCCCCGCCCTGGCCGGCTACACGGCAGTGGTGGGCTTCGCGGCCCCACGCCTGCTCCTGCGCGCCGCCTGGCCGCACCGGGCCCCGGCCCTGGCGGCCGCGGTGTGGCACGCCCTGGCGGTCTCGTTCTCGATCGCGGCCGCGCTCACCGCGTACAGCCTGGCCGTGCCCGCCGAGCACCTGCACGCGGGCCTGGTGGGCCTGCTGCACACCTGCGGACTGAACGTGGGCACGGGACAGCCCGACCCCGACACGGCAGACCGTCTGGCCGTCGGCGTCCCCGCCGCCATCGGAATCGCCCTGGTCGCGAGCTTCGCCTTCCACGTCGTACGAGCCCGTCGCGCGAGGACACAGCACCGGGAAGCGGTCGATCTGGTGGGCCGCCACTCGGCCCACCTGTGCGCCACCGTCCTGCCGTACGACACTCCCGCCGCCTACTGCCTGCCCGGTCGCCGTCCACGGATCGTGATCAGCGACGCGGCCGTGCGCCGGCTGACGCCCGAGCAGCTCGGCTCCGTACTGGAGCACGAGCAGGCCCACATCGCGGGCCGCCACCACCTGGTCCTGGCCGCCGCGGAGACCTTCCACTCGGTCTTCCGGTGGGTGCCGTTGGCCCGCCATGCCCGGGAGCAGACGGCACTGCTGCTGGAGATGATCGCGGACGACCGCGCCCTGCGCAGCCACTCCCACGAGGCGCTGGCCACCGCGATGTACGAGATGGCCGCGGCCCGCACCCCGAAGGGCGCGCTGGCGGCGGGCGGCCAGAGCGTACTGATCCGCCTGAACCGGGTCCTCGGTCCGCGCAAGGCACCTCACCCCGCCCTGTGGGGTTCCGTCGCCGCCGCGGCCGCGGCGGTCCCGCTGCTGCCGCTGCTGGTCGCCTGCCCGCCCGGCCTCGGCTGACCGTTCCCGGACGATCCCTGTCGGCTGTTCCGGGTGAGGCCTGTGTGACTCGGACTGGCTTGCGATACCCAATACGAAGCTACTAAGTTCAAACCACTTGACTGACCGACGCCGCTGCGCCGGTCCGACGGTCACAGGCCGTCGCTCCGTACACAGACCGCACAGAGGAGTCAGCCCACGATGGGAACGCACCGTCGGCCGAAGCCGCCCAGCCGTGCCCGGATAGCCACGCTCGGCATGGCGGCGGGCGCGGTCAGCCTCCTGCCGACGCAGAGCCAGGCGGCGCCCAAGCCCACGGTGGACGAGGTGCGCAAGCAGGTGGAGCAGCTCTACGAGGAGGCCGAGGCTCCGACCGAGGAGTACAACGCCGTCCGCGAGGAGCAGAAGAAGCTCCAGGGTGAGGTGGACAGCGCACAGGACCGGCTGGCTCGCAAGCAGCAGGAGATCAACGAACTGCGCGAGAAGATAGGCCCGTTGGCGGCGGCGCAGTACCGCAGCGGCGGCATCGACCCGAGCGTGCAGCTCTTCCTGTCCGGCGACCCGGACGACTACCTCGACCGGGCCGAGATGCTCGGCCGTACGAGCGACCGGCAGGCCGAGGCCCTGCGGGCCATGCAGAGCATGCAGCGCGAGATCGCGCAGGAACGCGCGACCGCCGCTCAGCAGCTGAAGGCCCTGGAGGAGACGCGCGCCAAGGCCGCCGAGAAGAAGGAGGAGGTCCAGGCCAAGCTCACCAAGGCCCGCAAGCTCCTCAACAGCATGACCGCCGCCCAGCGCGCGAGGATGGAAGCCGACCAGGAGCGCGAGGACGCCACCGCGGGCGTCAGCGACTCCGCCTCCACGTACAACGGCCCGGCAAGCGGCCGCGCCAAGGCCGCACTCGATTTCGCGTACGCACAGCTCGGCAAACCCTACGAGTGGGGCTCCACCGGGCCCGACTCCTACGACTGTTCGGGACTGACCGGCGCTGCCTGGCGCGCGGCGGGCGTCTCGCTGCCACGCACCGTCAAGCAGCAGTACGACGCCGGCCGCAAGGTCGCCAAGTCCGATCTGCAGCCCGGCGACATCATCTACTGGTACAACGACAACCAGCACAACGGCATGTACGTCGGGAACGGCAAGGCCATCCACGCGCCGCGCACCGGCAAGAACGTCGAGATCGCCCCCCTCGACAGCATGCCGTTCTTCGCCGCGAGCAGGCCCTGAGCACCACCATCCGCGCCACCCGAGGAAGTTCCGTGACCGCACGCCCGGCCAGGCGCACCCTGCTCGCCGCAGCGGGGGCCGTACTCGCTTCTCTGGTCCTCGCCGCCTGCTCGGGCGGGACGTCCGACACGGACGAGTCGTCCGAGACGTCGGGATCGTCGGATGCCCTTTCCCACGTGCACGGGCTCGGCATCGACCCGGCCGACGGCCGCGTGTACGTCGCGACGCACGACGGTGTCCACACGGTCGCCAAGGGACAAAAGCCGAAGCTCGTCGGCGACCGCAAGGACGACTTCATGGGCTTCACCGTGACCGGCACGAACACCTTCATCGCCAGCGGACACGGCGCCCCGGGCAGCGACCGCCCGGGCAACGTCGGCCTGATCGACACCAAGGACGCGGGGCAGACGTGGACCTCCCGGTCCTTGTCGGGTGAGGCCGACTTCCATTCCCTCGACTCGGCCGAGGGCACTGTGTACGGATACGAGGGCGGCCGGATCCGGGTCAGCGACGACCTCAAGCGCTGGGACGACCGGGCGACGCTGGAGGCCCTCGACATCGCCGTGAGCCCCGCGGGGGACACGTTGCTGGCCACCACCGCCGAGGGTGTCGTCACCAGCACCGACGGCGGCCGTACCTTCGACAAGGGCTCGGGGCAGGTCCAGGCGTTCCTGTCCTGGCCTTCGGAGAAGTCCCTCTTCGGCATCGACACGTCCGGAATACTGAGCAGCAGCGCGAACAGCGGCAAGACGTGGAAGCAGCTCACGACCGTGCCCGGCGGACAGCCCCAGGCCCTGACCGCCGTCAACTCCGACCACGTCCTCGCCGCGACACAGACCGGCGTGTACGAGTCACGCGACGGCGGCAAGACCTTCACCCGACTCGCGCCCCTGGCTTCCTGAGTCGTTGCTCCACTCCGCGACGAAACGCGAAGTCCGGTGCCACAACGCTCTGTTGTGACGATCTCTCCCTCTTCCTCCGCTTCGTCCGCCGTGATCGGCCTCGGCCACGAGGCCGTCGGCGCCCTCATCCGCCGGTGGCGGGACGACCCCGGAAGCACCTACCGCACATGGTTCCTGCGGGAGTAGCGCACGAAGAACTTCCGCTCCACCCGGAAGGCGGCCGCGGCCTTCGAGGTGGAGCACACCACCTCCATCCACTCCGGCATCGTGCGCATGCTCGACCTGGCGCTCAGCGGCGACCCGGACGCCGCGCACGGCATGTACCCGGTCGCGCCGGACGCGCGCGAGGAGGAGGTCCGGGCCCAGATCCGGCGCCCCGCCTTCAGCCGGGTCGCGGACCTGAGGGTGCGGTACCTGCCCTACGGCGAGCTCCAGGCCAGCCGGGAGGCGATCATGCGGTTCGGCAGGGGGCTGCATCCCATCGAGGCCCTGGCGCGCGACCTGAGCTGAGCAGGCATGGGGGCGCCTCGCCCATGCGAGCGCCGCTGATGGTCAAGACTCCATCATGTGACACCAGGGCTGAGCGGACCGGAGCCACCCGACGTACTAAGGGAGTAAGTAGACAGTGACTCCCGATGAAGGGAAACTCCGTGATCCGGCAACGCATCGTCCTCGCCACGGCCGCAGCACTCGCATCGACACTCCTGCTGACGGCCTGCGGATCCTCGACGGACGACGCCTCCAGGAATAGCCCCGGCAACGCCGCGTCGGCCGGGTCGGATCCCGCGACGTCCGCACCGGCGGACAGCGGCGACTCCGGCAGCGAGGACATGGCCACGACCACCATGCTGATGACCAAGGACATGGGGAACGGCATGGGGAGCATGGTCACCGACGACAAGGGGATGACGCTCTACCGCTCCGACATGGACCGGTCGAGCCCGTCCATGTCGACGTGCACCGGCGGGTGCACAAAGACCTGGATGCCGGTCATGGCGCAGGACTCCGTACAGACGATGGGCGTGGAGAAGAGTCTGCTCGGCACCGTCGACCGCTCGGACGGCATGAAGCAGCTCACCCTCGGCGGCTGGCCGCTGTACCGGTACATGGGCGACACAAAGGTCGGACAGATCAACGGCCAGGCCAAGGACGACAAGTGGTTCGCCGTCACGCCCTCGGGCAAGAAGTCCACCATGGAGGGCATGGAGGGCATGGAGGGCATGGAGGGCATGCAGGGCTGAGACGAGTCGTGCAGCCGTGGGGCCGCCAGTGCACGGGGGGCCGGCGTATCGTCAGACGGCCGCTGGGTCCTCCCGGACGGCCGGCCGTTGCGGCGCCCGTGACCCGTGCTGCCTGCACCAGCCGTAACGGGTCACCCCCTTCGGCTTGTACACCGACAAGGTCACCGCCACGACCAGCACAAAGAGGGCCGCGGCGGCGTCGGCCAGCAACTCGACCCTCATCCCCACGACGTCACCGCTGGAAAGCGCCGCCCGGGCCGCAGCGTCGGCGACATGGCCGACCACCCGGATCTGCACCAGCAGCAGAACAGTCGCCACCCACGTTGATCAGCAGTTTGATGACAACCCAATAGTGACGGAACAGCCCCCATGCGGACCCCACAGCCTTGAACGAGTCCCGTGAGCAGCGAGGCGAAGCTCACAGGGACCAGTGCGAACCAGCCGGTCAGCTCCATCGCCAGGTACGCGCTGCGCACGGTCTGGGGATCCTGGACGGCCAGACCCGCGACAGCGAGGACGACGAACACGACGACAGCGCCGAGCCGGCCGACCGAGGAGGTGACGTGTGCGGCGAGGGTGAGCTTGCGGAGGCGGGGGTTCATGGCCATGGCGATCAGTGGCCGCCCATCCCACCGCCGATCGCGTGCATGAGTACGAACGCCACCAGCAGCGCGGCTCCGGCGACGATCCCGAACGCCTTCACCCAGCGGGGCTGCCCGGATGCGCCATGGGGCTTGCCCCATAGCCGGCGGCATCGGGGCTAGAGGGCGAGTCAGCCATATATGCCTCCTTGGGTGCTTGAGTGCGGGACGGTCGACACCTGTATTTTACGAGACACTCTGTCCACGATGTCATCCACGATGTATCGACATCGCCGCCGCGTACACTGATGCGGTGCCCAAGCTGTGGAACGAGACGATCGAGGCGCATCGCCGCGCGGTGCGCGACGCGATTTTGAGCACCACGGCGGAGCTGGCCGCCGAGCGCGGAGTGCGGTCGGTGACGATGTCGCAGATCGCCGAACAGGCCGGCATCGGCCGGGCCACGCTGTACAAGTACTTCCCGGACGTCGAAGCGATCCTGATCGCCTGGCATGACCGCCAGATCACCGAGCACCTGGGGCAGCTGGCGGAGGTCCGGGACCAGGCCGATGGGCCCGCCGACCAACTCGAGGCGGTTCTGAGGGCGTTCGCTCACATCTCGCGCCAGTCCCGCGGGCACCACGGCACCGAACTCGCGGCGTTGCTCCACCGGGACGAGCGGGTCGTCCGAGCGCAGCGGCAGCTCCACGACATGGTCCGGAACCTGCTGGCCGAGGGCGCGCAGACCGGCGCCTTCCGCGCCGATGTCACGCCCGACGAGCTGGCGACCTACTGCCTCCACGCCCTGACCGCCGCTGCCGCCCTACCCTCCGAGGCGGCGGCCGACCGTCTCGTCACGGTGACCCTGTCCGGGCTGCGCGACGGTCACTCCATGCCGGACGACCGGAGGCCGCCGAGCCGGCCCGAGCACCAAGGCCACCACGCAGGGCGCTCAACCCTCTGAGCTCGCCCACTTCCCCCGCGACTCCGCGTCAGCAGGGCAACAGCTGCCTTGAAGTTATTGCAATCCTTTTGCACCTAACTACTAATCTCCATAGAGAATGGGCTGCGACCTGACCTGAGCACGACCCGGATCAAGGACACCACCATGACCGTTGCGCCCCATCCCCGGCCCGGCCTCGTCCGGCGTATACGCGGAGCACTCACCCCCCGCGAATGGGCCCGGGCAGGCGGTCTGGCGGCCGTGATCCTCGCCCTGCATGTCATCGGTTGGGGCACGCTGCTGCTCGTCGTCGTCCCCCAGAACTTCGACCTGGGCGACCAGGGGGCATTCGGCATCGGCATCGGCGTCACCGCGTACGTGCTCGGCATGCGGCACGCCTTCGACGCCGACCACATCGCCGCGATCGACAACACCACCCGCAAGCTGATCTCCGACGGCCAGCGCCCGCTCTCCGTGGGCTTCTTCTTCTCCCTCGGGCACTCGACCGTCGTCTTCCTGCTCGCCCTGCTCTTCGCACTCGGCGTGCGCTCCCTCGCCGGACCGGTGCAGGACGACGACTCCGCGCTGCAGCAGACGCTCGGGCTCATCGGCACGTCGGTCTCCGGTGTCTTCCTCTACGTCATCGCGGCCTTCAACCTCGTCGCCCTGCTCGGGATCCTGAAGGTCTTCCGCCGGATGCGCACCGGCGGCCACACCGAGGCGGACCTGGAAGCGCAGCTCAGCAACGGCGGCGGGGTCATGACCCGGATCCTCGGCCGGGCGACCCGGGCCGTCGGCAAGCCCTGGCACATGTACCCGCTGGGCTTCCTCTTCGGCCTCGGCTTCGACACCGCCACCGAGGTCTCCCTCCTCTTCCTCGCGGCGGGCGCGGCCGGCGCCGGCATTCCCTGGTACGCGATCCTGTGCCTGCCGGTGCTGTTCGCGGCCGGGATGAGCCTGCTCGACACGATCGACGGCTCATTCATGAACTTCGCCTACTCCTGGGCCTTCTCCAACCCGGTCCGCAAGGTCTTCTACAACATCACCATCACCGGCCTGTCGGTCGCCGCCGCGCTCATCATCGGCACAGTCGAACTACTGTCGATCGCCGCCGAGAAGCTCTCCCTGCACGGCGCCTTCTGGGACTGGGTCGGCCGCATCGACCTCAACAGCGTCGGATACGCCGTCGTCCTGCTCTTCGTCGTCACCTGGGCCGCCGCGCTGCTCATCTGGCGATACGGCCGCATTGAGGAGAAATGGGCAGTCGCCCCGCAGTCCACGGCAGATTGACCCGCTGGGCGAGTGGGACACGCCGGGCGTACGGGTGAATCGCACGGCTCCGCGTCGGTTACTCGCTTTGCACGGAAGGCAGGTTCCGGCATCGTGCCACCGCCCGATCGATCGGAGTTTGCATGAACCGCCGGATAATATCCGCGAGCCGTGTGGGTGCGGCTCTGCTGATGGCCGCCGGACTCGCCCTTGCCGCAGCGCCCACTGCCGTCGCGGACGGCGACAGCGAGTTCAACGAAAAAGAGTTCCTCGCCATGACCATCGACCATCACTTTGGCGGCGTCCACATGGCCGAGATGTGTGTGCAGAAGACGACGCGGGCGGATCTCATGGGCCTCTGCTCGGAGATCAAGCACACGCAGTCCAAGGAGATCGCCGCGATGCGTTCGTGGCTGAAGGCCTGGTACAGCACCGATGAGACACCGAGCGTGCCGCACGAGAGCATGCCGATGATGCACGAACTTGAGGGTCTGTCGGGTCGGGCCTTCGACGTGAAACTCTCCCGCCACTTCGCCCAGCATCACCGCGAGTTCCTGCCCGAGGCGGACAAGTGCCGCAAGCACGCCAAGCACAGCGAGTTGCGCGACTTGTGCGACACGATGCACAAGACCCAGACGGAGGAGATCGGCAAGTTCGAGGCGGTCATCGCCGGTAAGCCGATCACCGTCGACACCGGCAACGGTGGCCTGGCGACCGCCGGCTCGCAAGGCGACGGCACCGGCGGAGCCGGGTGGCTGGCCGCCGGTGGTGCCGCCGCGGCACTGGGCACCGCCGCCCTGGGCCGGCGCCTGCGCCGCCAGTGACCGGCGGGCGCGCCGGGGCACACCCTGTGGGCGCTGGCCACACTGTCGCTCTGGGTTGCCGCATTGGCGGCCGCCAGCGTCCCGGCGCGCCCTGCCGTCACCGCTGGGGCGGCATCGCTCTTGCCGATGCCGCCCCAGCGGTCTACAGCCAACACGACCTCGGCGGCGGGCCGGGTGCCGGTACGCCTGGCTCTGCCCCGGGTGGGTCTGGATGCGGCGGTGGTGCCTGTCACGGCAGGGGCCGATCGGCGCCTGGCCGTGCCCGATGACGGCAAGGCGGCCGGCTGGTGGAAGGACACCGCCCCGCCGGCAGCCGACAGGGCAGCACCGTCATCGCCGGGCACCTCGACACCCCACGAGGGGCCGCCATCTTCGCACCCCTGACCCGGGTCAAGCCGGGTGACCGGGTCACGGTCACCACCGCGGCCGCCAGAGTGGGCTACCGGGTTCGGGCGGTCACCGTGCGCCGCGGCGCCGCACTGTCGGGCGAGTTCATCACCACTATCGGGCCGCCCCGGCTGGTGCTGGTCACCTGCACCGGGCCCTACCGCCAAGGCAGCGGCTACCGCGACCGCCTCTACGTCGACGCCACCCCGGCCCCGCCGATTGGCAAGCGGAAGCCTTCTGAGGGTCAAGCCCCCTTTCCGAAGACAAGCACCTCCGTGGAGGCGACGCCCATCGGCGCCAGGAAACTGGCCTCCAGGCTGCAGCCGAGAGTCGCGAAGAGGTCCACGCATGTCCGGCGAGGCATGGCGGCTGGGTAGGAGCCGTGCCCCGCGCCTCCCTGCGTGGCCCAGGCGCTGACCGTGGCCGGGTCCAGGCAGGTCTCTGTCATCACGTCGAAGACGATCCGACCACCGGGTCGTGTGACACGTGCCATCTCGAAGAAGTAGCGGGATGCGCAGAGGAAGGTCACGGTGTTGAAGACCTTGTGGGCCTGAACGAGGTCGATGCTGCCGCCGGGTGTGGGGGCGAGACTGCATCCTGCAGTCGGTTGGGCGACCACGCTGAATGTGTCCACCAGGTAGTCGGCCCAGGGCGCTGCCGTCTCGTAGATCTCGTAGCGGTCCGGTGAACACTCCTTCAGCGTCTTCTCCAGGTACCGTCCGGACCCGGGACCGATCTCCAGCACCGTGTTCGGGTTGGCAGCGAAGACGCCGAGAGCGCGTAGTTCATCGATGGTGGACTGGGTGGCGCCAGGCGTCCCGTTCATGACCTCGTCGATGTAGTCACCGACCGACACACCGGCCGCCCGTGCAGCCCGCACCGTTGCCTCGAACGGGATGAAGTCGTCGACGCCACCCAGGTTGTTGGTACTGCGCACGATGTCGAATCCAGCACGCCCCAAGAGCCGCTTGACCCCCGACTTCAATACTGACGTTCTCCTGCCTGCTGCCCTCATCAGGCATCCCCCCCCAGGTCATGTCCACCCTCGGTGTCAGCAGGCGCCCGACCGCCGGGCGCACCTCTTTTGCACCGCGCCCCCGGGCTCCCAATCACCCGTCGAGGAAGCGCCACCCTACTAAATTACTTAGCACTTCGGGCTACTGTTTCCCCATGACCGATCCGCGCGCCCGGGGGCTGCTCTCAGCGCCGTGCCAGATACCTCTGCATGGCACGGTGCAGGGTCTTGTTGACGGCGCCCTCGAGTGGCAGCTCCCATTCACCGAGCGTCTCGACGACCTGGCCTCCCGTGCCGAGCTTCCAGCGCATCAGGCCGAAAGACCGCTCCTGGGGATCGAGTACGTCGGGAACGCCCCGCATGTCGTACACCTGGGCGCCCAGCGTGTGCGCGTCGCGGAGCATCCGCCACTGCAGGGCGTTGCTCGGCCGCACCTCGCGGCGGTGGTCCGCGGACGCCCCCGTCTGGTACCAGGCCCGGCGCCCCGCCACGATCAGCGTGTGCGCGGCGAGCACCTCCCCGTCGTGCCACGCCAGGTACAGCCGCATGCGGCCAGGTGCCTCCGCGTTGAGCTCCCGGTACTGGCGCTGGAAGTACTCCAGCGAGCGTCCGAGCCGGAAACCGTCGCGCCGCTCGGTGAGCTGCAGCAGCCGGTAGAACTCCGGCAGATAGTCGGCTGTCCCGACGCAGGGCTCGACATCGGCCTTCGTCGCCTTCTTTATGTTGCGCCGCCACTCCTGGTTCAGCCCCGCCCACAGGTCGTCGAGGCCGCGGCCGGCGAGCGGCACCTCGACGAGGTAGCGGGGCTGCGCGTCGCCGGAGTTCCCCTCCTCGCCGCAGCGCTGCCATCCGGCCGCCCGCAGCCGGTCCGCGACGGCGGCGCCGACCGGGTCGACGAGGTCCGGCAGCACGTCGCCGACGCGGCGACCGGGACCGACCGCCTCCTTGAGGGCCGCGGCGTTCCAGCGGCGGTACGGCAGCGGCGGCCCCATCCGTACCGCGAAGGCGCCGGCCGACCGGAGATGGTCCAGCAGCGGCTGAAGCAGCTGCGGCAGCCGCGGGTCCGCCCAGTCCACCACCGGCCCTTCCGGCAGGTAGGCGAAGTGCCGGCGGGTTCCTGGCAGTGGCCGGTACAGCACCTGGGCCGCGCCGCACTGGCGTCCCGAGTCGTCGAACCATCCGAGCTGTTCAGCTTTCCAGCCGGTCTTCACCGCGGCCCAGGACGGGTACTGCAGGAAGCTCGCCTGTCCGGGGAGAGAGTCCAGATATCCCCGGTGCTGTTCGGCGGTCGTGGTGAGCACCTCGTAGCTGCGGGTGTGTGTGGCTTCGGACATCTGCGCCTCTGTCACGGCCATGTGGCGGGTCTCCTCGATCTGTTCCGTACTCCTCCGCCGGGAGGGCGGCGGGACAGACCCGCCTGTCTCTTGCACGCGTGGCGGCCCCAGCGTGTGGCGGGGAATTCCACCGAGCTGCTCAAGCGGCGGGGAGGACACGCGGCGTGACGGCTCAGGAGCAGGCGGAAGCCGCCACCGATCCGGTTCCGAAGTCCCGTGCGACGCCCCGGTTGCGCGGCGGGGCCGTGATGATGCTGGGCTCCCTGGCGTCACGGGCCACCGGGTTCGTCCGCGGCGCGGTCGTGGTCGCCGCACTGGGCACGGCGCTGCTCGGCGACGCCTACAACGTCGCCAACACGGTGCCGAACATCGTCTACATCCTGCTGATCGGCGGAGCGCTCAACTCGGTGTTCGTGCCGGAGCTGGTGCGCGCCGCCAAGGAGCACGCGGACGGCGGGGCCGCGTACACCGCCCAGCTCCTTACGCTCTGCCTGACCGCCCTGACCGCGATCACCACCGCAGCCGTTCTGGCCGCGCCGTGGATCGTCTCCGCGTACACCGACTACACGGGCCCCCAGCGCGACCTCACCGTCGCCCTCGCCCGCTACTGCCTGCCGCAGATCCTCTTCTACGGCGTGTTCACCGTGCTCGGCCAGGTCCTCAACGCCCGCGACCGGTTCGGGGCGATGATGTGGACTCCGGTGCTCAACAACGTCACCGTGATCGCGGTGTTCGGGCTCTACCTGGTGATCGCCCGTACCGCGAGCACGGCGGGCGAGGTCACGGACGGCCAGTTGCTCCTGCTCGGCCTGGGCAGCACGGCGGGCATCGCCGTCCAGGCGCTGGCACTGCTGCCGTCGCTGCGGGCGGCCGGGTTCAGGTGGCAGCCGCGGTTCGACTGGCGCGGCTCGGGCCTCGGGCGGCCGGTGCGGGCCGCCGCCTGGACCCTTCTGCTGGTCCTGGTGAACCAGGTCGCGTACTGGGTGGTGACCCGGCTGTCCACGTCCGCCGGGGTGCGGGCCGTCGCCGAGGGCGTCACGGAGGGCGTCGGTTACACCGCGTACAGCAGCGCCTATCAGCTGTGGGTGGTACCGCAGGGCATCATCACCGTCTCCCTGGTCACCGCACTGCTGCCCCGGATGAGCCGGGCCGCCACCGACGGCGACCTGGCGCAGGTGAGCGCCGGCCTCGCCCGGACCCTGCGTACGACAGCAGTGGCGATCGTGCCCGCCGTGTTCCTCTTCCTGACGCTTGCGCCTCAACTCGCCGGGCTCGCCTACCAGTACGGGCAGGTGAGCGACGCCGATGCCCGAGCGATCGGCTGGGTGCTGGCGGCGTTCGCACCCGGGCTGGCGGCCTTCTCCGCGCAGTACGTGCTCTCGCGCGGCTTCTACGCGCTCGGCGACACCCGTACGCCGTTCCTGCTGACCCTGGTCATCGCCGGCGTCAACGCGGGGCTGTCCGTGGCCTCGTACGTCCTGCTGCCCGCGCGCTGGGCGGTCACCGGCATCGCGGCCGCGTACGCGATCGCCTGTACGGCGGGCCTGTGCTGCACCGCGCTGGTCCTGCGCCGCAGGCTGGGCCATTCCCTGGAACGGGCGCTCGGCACCCACCTTCGCCTCGGCGTCGCCTGCCTGCCGGGCGCCGCCCTGGCGTACGCGGCAAGCGGCTGGTTCACGGAGCAACTGGGCGGCGGCCTCGCCGGAGACGCCTCCGGCCTGGTGGCCGGCGCCGCCGTCATCGGCCTGTCGGTCGTGGTGTTGGCGAGCCCGCTGCGCATCCCCGAGGTCGGTGAGCTCGTTGCGCCACTGACTCGCCGTTTCGGACCGCGTGGCCGTCGCAGGAGGGGGCGATGACGGACAGCCAGGATCAGGCATCGGACGCCCGCGGGGACTTCGAGCGCTTCTACGCCGAGAGCGTCAAGCGGCTCGTCACCGTCGTGTACGCCGTGACAGGCGACCTCGGTGAGGCGGAGGACGCGGTCCAGGAGGCGTACGCCAGGGCCTGGCCGCGGTGGGAGCAACTCGTCGAACAAGGGGATCCGACGCCGTGGGTGCGGACGGTCGCCCTGCGTCTGGCGGTCAGCACCTGGCGTCGGGCCCGCAACCGGCTCCGCGCCCACTTCCGGCACGGTCCACCGCCCGACCTGCCCGGCCTCGCACCCGACCACGTGGCCCTGGTCGCCGCGCTGCGGCACCTCAGCCCCGAACAGCGGCGCGCGGTGGTGCTGCATCACCTCCTGGACCTCCCGGTGGAGGAGGTCGCCCGCGAGACCGGGTCGACGAGCACGGCGGTACGCTCGCGACTCATGCGGGCCCGCCGCGTTCTCAGCAGCCAGCTCACCGACTCGCCGGAAACCTCGACGGCACGAACAGGTCGTACACCGACCGCCGCACAGCCCCGGCAGGAGGTCCTCCCCCATGAGTGACGAAACCCGCCGTCCCCCGCAGGACGACCTCGGCCCGCTGCTCCACAGCTTCGCCGACGAGGCCGAGCCCCTGATCACCGTCGGCGGAGGTGTCGCGGACGTGCACGAGCGGGTGCGCCACCACCGGACGCGTCGTCGGCTGGCGGTCACCACGACGGGCTGCGCCGCCTTGCTCTCGCTCGGTCTGTGGGGCCTGCCACCTCTGCTCGGCGGCGCGCCCGCCGACCGCCCCGAGCGGACCAGCCCCGGTCTCGTCTCGGCCGCCTCGATCCTGCCGTCACCGGACAGCGATGGCGGCCTCCCCCGCACGGATCTGCCGTCTCCCTCAGCCCTGCCCTGGGACGCCAGTCATGGCTGGCGCACTACAACCACAGGCGACGGCGCCACCACGCCGCTGCCCACCGGCGGGCCGGGCGACTGCGCACTGCGGTGGTTCGACGGGACCGGCGCCGAGGACCAGATCGCCCGTACCTACAGGGGGGACGGCGGCGCGACGGCACAGCACCGCATCGCGTCGTACGCGGACAACTCCGCCGCCCGGCACGCCGTCGGACAGCTGGCCGAAGCCCTCCACGGGTGCGGCTGGCACGAGATCCGAAGTCCCGGCGACCAGGACCACGGCTCGACGGCTCCGCTGCTCTACGAGTACGTCCTGGCCAACGGGGCGGGAGCCCCGCTGCGCGTCACGCTGGTCCAGTCCGACCACCGGGTCGCCGTGCTCGTACTCGCCACCCCGCAGGTCGCCGATCACGCACACGCCGACCCACGGACCGAGCGCTGCCTGGAGCAGACCGTGAACTCCGCGCTGCCGCACGCCCCTTCACCATCGGCCACGAGGCATTGCTGACCATGGCCCCAGGGCATGTGGGGCGTCACATCCTGGGGCCGTGTCCACCGAGCGCGAGAGCCGGCACCAACTCGTCGGCGAACTGACCGGGGCGGGTCACATGGCCGAAGTGCCCGCCCGGCAGCTCGATCACGTCCCGGCCGAGCCTGCGCCCCGGTGCGACGCTTCCTCGTGAGCGGGACAGCCGCCTGATTCCCGCCGTCGCGCATCACCGGGCGCGCCTGCGGCGGTGGTGGGCGACGAAGCCGCCCATCCCGATGACCTTCACCAGGACGACCGCCACGACGACGGCTCCGGCGCCCCAGCCCAGCCACTGCGACGCCGCCAGCACGGAGCCGCCCAGCACCAGATGTGCGACGCCCATCAGCGCCACGACTCCGACAACCGCCCTCACGGTCCACCGGCGGGTCATGCCGCCCGCATGACCGTGGTGCTCCTTCGCGTGCGGGGCGTCCGCCTGGTCGCCTGTGCCGGGGAGAGCGCCGGATACTTCGGGCTGTCGCCATGCCACCGTCAGGTTGTCGCGCCTGCCGATCTTCTCGACGCGTGCGGCGATGA
This sequence comes from Streptomyces sp. P17, assembly GCF_032436805.1. Taxonomy (NCBI): domain Bacteria; kingdom Bacillati; phylum Actinomycetota; class Actinomycetes; order Kitasatosporales; family Streptomycetaceae; genus Streptomyces; species Streptomyces sp. P17. The sequence goes on from NZ_JAVRBF010000014.1 coordinate 63,062, forward strand.
GATCCCGCATCCGTTGCAGCTTCTCCTCGTTGGCGGCCTCGACATGCAGCACGAGTGCGTCCGGGGTGGCCTGCAGGGTCCACCGGCCCAGGCTCGTGCGGACGGTCCCGTCGGTGTCGGACCATTCGACGTGATGCACTGCGGGGTGCCTGCGCGTGTCAGCGCCGCCGTGAGCGTCCTGGCGATAGTGGGGGTGGCGTCCCATCTGCTGGGCGTGCCGGCAGAGCTGGTCGAGGTAGCGGCTCGCGCGTTCGGTCTCGACGCGGGCTTCCGCGGTCAGCATCGCGTTCCTTTCCGGCCGCTCACCGGTTCAGATCCTGGTGAGGGCGACGAGCCAGGCCCGGATGCCGTCCGGGTCGGTGGTGATGTCGATCGTGCTGGGTTCGACGGAGTCGATCCGCCATCCGTCGGCGAACGATGCCTCGACGTCAGATCGCGTGAGCTTGTGCACCCGTCCCCACTCGCCGGGCTGCCGGTCGCTGAAGCACAGCATGAAGTAACGGCCGCCCGGCGAGATCACGGCCCGCAGGCTGTCGACGTAGGCGGCGCGGACGTCACGGTCGAAGATGTGGAAGAGGCCGCAGTCGAGCACGGTGTCGAAGGTTTCCCGCAGCTCGGCCAGGGTCAGGGCGTCCCAGTGGAGGAACCGCGCCGTGCGGCCCCGTTCACGAGCCTTCTCCTCGGCAGCGTGCAGGGCCCGGGAGGCGAGGTCGACACCCGTGGCGTCCAGGCCGAGCCCGGCACACATGAGCACGTGCTCGCCGGTCCCGCAACCGACGTCCAACACCCGGCCCCGGATGGCACCCGCCTCGGCGAGAGCGAGGAATGCCGGCTGCGGCCTGCCGATGTCCCAGGGCGGCGGTTCGGCGTAGAGGTCGTCCGGCTCCGGCGGCTCCCCGGAGTCAGTGTGGAGGTGGTGGGGGTAGCGGAGTGAGTCGGCCATGCCGGAGTCCTTCCCGTCGCGTCCGGCGGTCCGGATCGCCGTCCGGACCTCATGACAGGACCAGCTTTATCGAGACACTCTGTCTATGTCAATTCACAATGTCTCTATAGTGGCGCGCCGTATGACTCCAAGAGCGCCGAACCCGGGGCACCCGGCGACAGGGCCGCATCGAGCGGGCGGCATCGGGGTCGAGAGTGCGGCCTCGTCCGGACTCGCTCTGATCACGCCGTGCTCACGGACCGGACGGCCACAGCCCTGCCGCGAGCCCGTACGCGGGCTCCGCAGCTGCCCCGTCTCGTGTGGCTCGCAATGCTGTTGTTCGGCCCGCTGTTCGCGCACGGACTGTACGGGGAGAGTGCCACCGGGCACCTCGCAGCGGGCGTCACCGCATCGCTTCCCGCACATGACGCGGAGTCCTCCGCCGATCAGGAGCACCGCCAGCACGAGGACGGCGAGTCCGAGGACTCCGCGCACAACAAAGGGTCCCGGTAGTTCTCGCGGAAAAAACAACGCTAAGCAGTGCGGGAGCCCCTGATCTGGGCTGATCTAGGGGAAACGGCGTGGTGGCCATGAGGGGATCGGTAGCGTCGCCGTCATGTTGAGTGCCGACGAGCCGCCGCTGAACGACCTGGGTGACGAGCAGATCCAAAAGCTCCTGGGCGAGATCGCTCCGAAGGTGAAGGAGCTGATGGAGGGGGTCACGCTCGCGATCGACTACTACAAGGAGGGCGGCTACGATCGCGAGACGTGGAATCGGCTCTGTGACGGGCTTGCGCACGAGGCGATGAACTTGATGATGGCGTTGTCCGCCCCGGCGCATCCGTATCTGGTCCGGGACTGCGAGCGGGCCGTGCGGGAGGCGGCGGGCATCACGCCGCGCGAGGGTGGAATGCGTGAGGCGCTTCAGCAGCAGGTGGCCAAGGGGCTGCTGATGTCCGTGCTCACCGTTGGCCGACAGACGATGGTCGAGCCCGAGGAGTGGCCGGATGAGCTGCCGGCCGCGGTGCTCGGCGCGGTACGCAGCTCGAAGCAGATCAAGGCCGACCCGACCATGGCGAACCTGCGCGATTGAGCCCCACCCTCAGCGCGGGCACCGCGGAGTAGCGCAACCCCCGTCCTGCTGACGCCAGTTCGGGGGTTTGCGTCTGCCTGCACCGTCCGGCCGGGTACCGGTGGTGCTCGTCTGTGCTGATGCGAGTGGGGTGGGAGGGTCCGATGGCCACGCGGGTGTTCTCGGATGAGGAGTTGGAGGGCTTACGGTCCTTTCCAGCGATCGGGCGGGACGAGCTGATCCGCTATTTCACCCTCCCCCCGGCCGACGAGGCGTTCCTGCGGAAGTTCCGCCGGTCCCAGAACGTGCTCGGCGCCGCCGTGCAGCTGTCTACCCTGCCCTGGCTGGGCTTCGTCCCCGACGACGTGCCCGCCGTGCCACCCGCGGCGGTCGGCCGCCTGGCCTGCCAGCTGGAGCTCGCTGCCGGTGATCTGGCGGGCTACGGCGAGCGGGAGCAGACCCGTACCGACCACCTGAAAGAGATCGCCGAGTATCTGGGCTGGAAGCAGCCGAAAGCCATCGAGCACAAAGAGCTCGACGAATTCCTGCTGGCCCGCGCCACGGAGCACGACTCCCCGAGTCTGCTGTTCCGCCTGGGCTGTGAGTACCTGCGCTCGGCGAAGGTGATCCGGCCCGGTGTGGTCGTGCTGCTGGAAAAGGTCGCCAGTGCCCGCACCGCTGCCGAGCAGGAAACCCACGCCCGGGTGGCGCACTTGCTGACTGGCGAGCGAGCCCGCGGTCTGGACAACCTGCTGGTCGTCGATCCGGCCCTGCGGTCCTCGCGGCTGCACTGGCTGGGCACCGGGCCGGTGCAGGCGTCGCCCACCAGCGTGGGCGGCAAGGTGGAGAAGCTGTTGTTCCTGCGCGGCCTGGACGCGCACACCCTCAACCTGTCCGCGCTGCCCGCCGAACGGCGCCGCCACCTCGCCCAGATCGGCAGGCGCCTCACCGCGCAGGCCCTGGAGCGCAGGGAGGCAAACCGGCGCCACCCGATCCTGCTCACGCTGCTGGCCCAGTCCGCCGTCGACGTCCTGGACTCCGTCGTGCAGCTCTTCGACCAGACCCTGTCGAGTTCGGAGTCGAGGGCGCGGATCAAGCTGCGCGACGAACTCGCCGAGCGGGCCAAGCTGTCGGAGGACCGGCTCACCCTGCTGGACGAGATCCTGCCCGTGCTCGCCGATGCCGGTATCCCGGACGAGGCGGTGGGGACGCTGCTGCGCGGCAAGATCGGCATGTCCCGGCTGATAGCCGCCAACGCCGGGGGCACCGTGCGGCTCCCGCTCGACCACGGGCACCTGCGCCTCCCTTCTTGGCCGACGGGAGGCGTGCCAACTGTGGGAGTCCGCGATCGCCGTTTCCGCCCCCGCCCCGGACATGCCGCGCCGACAGTGCGGTGCGCCGGGCGGCCTTGATTCCTCTGCGCGTGGTGTCGAACTGCCTGTCAAGAACGTGCGCGTCGCGCACGTCACCTGCGTGACTGAGCGAAGGAGGGTGCCGTGCGTGGGCCCGGCACCCTCTTACTTCGAGCGGGCTGGGGTTGCCCGATGGGAGTTGCTTCTTCTGCTTCTCAGTTACTGCTGCGGCAGTTGAGTTGGGCGTCGATCTGTGCGGCGGTTCTGGCACCGTCGCGGGTCCAGTACTGCCCGGGCTTCAACTTCGCTGCGGATACCGTGCGCAGTGTGAAGACATCATCCAGTCCGCCACCTGACGGGTCCACGTACCCCACAACGAGATTGCGGGGTATGGCGGACTGGGCCAGTTCTGGGGCATGGCGCTCAAATCCTTCGCCGGACCACAGCTTGACGACCCCGCTCCTGGCTGCTGCCGTCGTGGGGTTCGAGGCACACCACAGCACCTTCGGGTTCGCGCTCTTGTCGTCGTCGGCGTCCGTGACCTCCACGCGACGGATCACGTCGGTGGGGCAAAGGGCCATCTTCACGACGATCGACTTCCCGTCGACGCGTGCACCGAAGGCCGCGGGCACCGGGTCGGACAGGCGGTAGACGAAGTACATCCAGGCACCGACGGCCGCGAGAACGGCCAGGACACTGACCGACCCGACCACTACGAAGGGCCATACGGGTCGCCTTCGGGACTGGGTCAACGGATGCATTGGAGATACCGCCCGTTCCTGTATCCAGCGCGGCGCTCCCAAATGTTTCTACATGGGTTGATTCCCGCTCTGAGGTACATGGGGCCGAATCCCCATCCGTACCGCATCCACTGCCGCTTGTGTACGCGTTCGTGTCGCATCCTGCGCGGAGTGACAAAGCTGTTGTTCGAGGTGAAGTAGGTGGTGCCGAGGGTGGTTCCGCCGCGGGCGTGGAGGCCGTAGCCTCCGGTGCAGGCACGCATACCGTAGCGGTACCGGCATCGGTAGCCCAGGTAGCGGCTGCCGACGTACGCCATGCCGACCCCGACGATCCGCGCTTGCTGGCGGTTCCTCCACCGCACGTACTTGCCGTAGCCGCGGCTTGCGTAGTGCCAGGCGAGCCTGGCTCCCACGCTGAAGCGGGGCTTCCACCATCTGCCGTCGAGGTCGTAGCGGTTGATCGGGTCGCCGCCGCAGTACTCGTAGGCGTTCGCTGAGCCGCCGGGCACGGGGTCGACGGACAGGAAGCGTCCGGTGGTCGGGTCGCACAGGCGCACGCCCATGAGGGTGGCACCGGTGACCGTTTCGCTGGAACGCTGCTTGCCGCCGAGCCAGCCGTAGCGGGTGGCAGTGGCGTCGCCCTCCGGGTTGCCGTACTCGTCGTAGGCGAGCGCGGTCGGCGCCTGGGAGGTGTCCAGCGGCAGCTGCACCGTCACGTCGCCGTGGATGTCCGTCAACTGCAGGACGGTGTCGCCCGTGGCGCTGGTGACGGTGCCGAGATCCCCGCTGATGTCCTGGACGTTGCGGGTGAGGGTGGTGCTGGTCTCCTGGGTCCAGTCGGGGCTGTCGCCGTCGGCGCCGTAGTGGTTGGTCTTGGCCCCGGTCTGGGTCCAGGTGCCGTCGGTGCCCTGGGTTTCGGTGGTCCAGAGGCGAGGCGGCCGGCCGCGTCCAGGCTCCAGGTCTGCCGCTTGTCGTTGTTGGTCTGCTGGCGGACGAGGTCGCCTGCGTAGTAGCCGATCGTCGCGCCGGACGCCTGGGTGGTGGTGCGGCCGAAGGAGTCGTAGACGGTGCCGCTGGTGACCAGCCGGTCGGCGCTGTCGTAGGAGGACGACGTGGTGGTGGCGCCGGTGGAGGTGCAGGCTGCGCCGACGTCGCTGGTGGCGACGGCGAGGGCGGTGCGGTTGGTGTTGTTGTCGAAGGTGTAGTCGCGGCGGGTGCAGGCGCCGTCCGGGTCGGTGTCGTCCGCCTCCGTGAGGCGTCCGGCCGCGTCGTAGCTGTAGCGGGTGCGGCTCTGGCCTGCCGTGTTCGCGCCGGTCACGACCTGGCCGTGGACGGAGTGGTCGACGGTGTCGGAGGCGACGACGGTGCCGTCGCTGTCCTTGGTGTAGACCCGGGAGGTCTCTGTGCCGGCCTCGTCCTGCGTGACGGTGAGGGTGTAGCCGCCGGGAAGGGACTCGGTGGCCAACTCGCCGTCCGCGTCATAGCTCGCCGTGAAGGTGCCGGCGACCGAGTCGGTGCGGGAGGTTTCCAGGCCGCGCGGGTCCTTGGTGGTGTCGTAGGTGTAGGTGGTGGTGGACGGGGCGGAGTCGGTGGTCTTCACCGGCCGCCCGAGCGCGTCATAGGCGTTGGTGGCGGTGTTGCCCGCGCCGTCGTTGTAGGGGATCTCCCTGCCGAGTTGATCGTAGGTGTGGGTGATGGTCTGCCCGTTCGAGGCGACCGTGGCCACGTCACCGCTGTCCGCGTCGTACGTGGTCGTGCTGTCCGGCACCGCCGTGCCGACCCCGCCGCTGACCGAGGTCGTCTTGATGCGGCCCGCAGCGTCGTAGGTGTTGGTGGTGGTCCGGGTGACCGAGTTCGCGGTCTCCATCAACTTGGCGGTGTTGCCCCACCGGTCGTATTCGACGGTCTTGGTGGGCAGTTCGGTGGGGTTGGAGCCGCCGCCGGTGATGCTGCCCGCCGGGCCGGTGGAGCAGACCATGTCGGCCCATTCGGGGCGGCCGTACTTCGGGCGGGCCAGCGTGCTGCTGCCGGAGGTCACCTTCTCCGACACCACCTTGGTGGTGGCATTGTCGGCCGGCACATAGGTGCTGGAGACCTGCCAGGTCGTGGCCGCCGAATCCACCTTCGCGAACGTGGTCGTGGTGCCCCCGTCGTCCTTCAGCGTGAAGGAGCCGGTCAGCGCCCCGGTCAGGGTGACGTCCTCCGAACCGGGCTCGGGCTTCCAGCCTCCGGAGGAGGTGGCAGTGAACCCGGTCTCGGCGCCGTCCACATCGACCAGCGCCACCGAGGTCGCCGAGGTCTTGCGGACATACGCCCAGTCCGAGTCGGTGATCTCCGCCGTGGTGCCGGAGGTCCACTGCGGTCCGAAGATCGCCGCTTGGCCTTCGCTGTCCGCCCCCGCAGTCGGGCGGCGGGAGGACGCAGTGCGCGACACGGACAGGCCGAAGCCGGAGACATCGGTCGCGGAGAGGGTGAAGTCGCCGGTCAGCATGTTCACCGAGCCGGGGCCCACCTCCTCGCTCGGGGCGGCGCGGCGTTTCGGTCCACGGTGATCGTGTGCGGCTGCGAGTAGGCGGTGGTGGTGCCGTCCGTGAAGGCCGCCCGGATGTCGACCGGACCATCCTCGGTGAGCGAGGTCGTCACGTTCCAGGTGAGCGCGGCGGGGCTGCCACCGGCGACCGCGAGCGGCCAGGAGGCGACGGCCGAGCCGTCGGAGGACTTGGTGACGTCCGCGACCGGCACATCGTGCCAGGAGTCCGTCTCACCGCGTCCGACATCGAGCCGGACATCGTCATGTCGCCGCCGTTGTCGCCACCCATGTCCATGCCGCCCATGCCGCCGCCGCACGCGCCCCTGAGGAGCACGGCTCCGGCAGAGACACCGGCGAGGACAAGGAGACGACGAGTCTTACGCGATCGAAGGGAAAGGTATGTCATGAGTGTTCTCACCTTGATGTGCTGGACGGAAGCGGGGAGCGGAAGCCGCGTGCACCGTGCGCGTATCCGTCCCGCGCGGTAGACGGTGGGCGACCGCGTGCGGCGCCCCGGTCGGTCCGCCCCCACGCCGCCGACCGGCCGTCCCCCTCGCTCACCCCGCCGGGGTTGCCTCCGCGGAAGTGGACGGCGCGGCGGTGGACGCTCCCTTGAAGGGCACGGACGGGTACCCGGTGTCGAAGTGCATGTAGTCGGGCACCTTGATGTCCTGCCAGATCCAGCCCTCCGCCGTGAACGCCTGCCAGACGAGTCCGTCCTTGAGGATCTTGCCCTTCCCCTCGGTGCGCGCGGCGTACTCGGCGCTCGGCGACCAGCTCTTGGTGCGCAGGTCCTTCCACGGGTTCTCGTACGGGTTGATGTCGATCGCGCGGCCGTTGGCGTGCGGGGACTCCTTGAACGGGGCGTTGATCTGGTTGGGGCGACGGCAGTTGAACGCGGAGGTGTTGTCGTCGCGCAGGCTCGCGTTCAGGTCTCCGTCGTAGGCCTCCATCGGTTCCATACGGCGGATGGGGAAGCGTTCCTCGAACAGCCGCGTGAAGACGCGGATCAAGCTGGGCGTCACGTCGGTGTTGACCACGAGGACACCGCGGTGCACCTTGCCGTCGAAGCCCACGTAGTTCATCTCCACGCGGCGCAGCTGGTCGCGGAAGGCGGGACAGCCCTTGCGCCACAGTCCCGCCGCCGTCATGCGGGACCACTGGGCGTCCGTGATCTCCTTGACGACGGCGTCCAAGGACGGTGTGGGGGAAGGGGAGGGGGTCGCGCTGGGAGACGAAGTGGGCCGCGCCGAGGCCCCGTCGGAGCTGTCGGCGCCCGGCGTCGACGAGGCGGCCGCCGACTCCGACGAGGACGAGCAGCCGCTGGTCAGCAGTGCCGTCGCTGAGAACAGCGCCAGACTGCCGAGGGCGAGCCTCCGGCGCCGCCGGCGGGCCGATGGCGCCGTGTCCCCGCGCGGGTGGTGAAGGCGGGCCATGTCGCGTGTGCGCTCCGCCTCCGGTGCGTGGCTGGTCAAGCAGGATCTCCTGGAGTGCTTCCCGGGGGCCGTGCCGCGCACGGCCGTGATCCCGGTACGGGAATGATCTGGTCGGTCCCGGGCGAAGGGGCCGGTGCCTCAGCGCTGCCTTGGCGCCGGGATCCCGTTCAGCCCGTTCAGCGGGAAGTCGTACGTGAGGAGATGGCGGCCGTCGGGGGTGTGGGTCTCTCCCTGACGCAGCCAGCCGAGCCACTCGTAGTACGCTCCCGCCCCACCCTCGGCGGCGGTGACGAGGGTGACACGCGCGCAGCCCGCTTCGGCGGCGTCCTCGACGAACCGCGCGATCAGGGCGGCCCCGATGCCACGGGAGCGGGCGTGCTCGGCCACGACGACATGGGCCAGCACGGCGGTGACGCCGGGGGGAGCGGCGGCGGGACCGGCGGCAGGAGCCCGCCGGGCCGCCCGGTTCGGTATCAGCTTGCGGCAGTAGCGCACCAGTCGCGTACGCAGGAAGTGCAACGCGAGACGGGGGCGCACACTCAGGCTGCCCAGGGCGCGCAGCAGCAGTCCGCGCCCGTGGTCGCGGAGCACATGGCGGCGGTGTGCCGCCGGGTCGGTCACACCGACGAGGAAGCCCACCGGTTGCCCGCCGATCTCCGCCGTGTAGGCGCGCGCGTCCGGGCCGCTGAGGTAGGTCCGGGTGTACGCGGCCAGGAACCTCGGCCCGAGGCGGGCGAAGAAGCCGTCCGGAAAGTGCCCCAGGTGCTCGGCGACCACGAACGGGAGGTCGTCAGGGTCCATGAACCGGATCCGGACGCCGCTGTGCACCGGTTGGCTGCCGTCTTTCATCACCGGAATCGGGGGCCCGCCGTCCGGGAACCGGCTTGCGGCGGATCGGGCAGGGCTCGGGTATGCGGCTGAGCGCGTATCGGCGTCCACGGAGCTGAAACTACTACATTGCTTAGAGGCTTAGTAGTTCAGGGCTACCTGCGGCGGGGCAGCCGCCCTCGACTCCCCAAGGCAGACCGCGTCCGCGGGACGGAGGGCGCAGGACACCGACAGCCGAGGCGGGAGTCGGCCCGGCGCCCACCCGGCCGCCACGGGCCGGGCGACCGCGAGGTGCGCCGCCCGGGCCCGTGGCGGTCACGCGCCGGGCCGTCAGTCGCAGGTGACTTCGTCGCGGGGCACGTACTGGGTTTTGAAGGTCTCCCGCCCGACTTCCTTGCCGCCGTCCTTGAAGACCCGGTCGACCGCGACGTCGAAGCCTTCGAGCGGGGTCTGCGGCACGCACTTCTCTCCGGATGCTCCCTCACGGGTTGCCGGCTGCTTCACGTTGGTGCGCGGGCCCTTGACCGCTTCGACGGAGTCGTACTTCTTGGTGCCGAGGAAGGTGATCGTGACGGAGGAGTCCGTGGCCCGCGCGTCGATGTAGATGGCGTTGCCCGAGTCGTTCCTGAACTTCAGGTCGAGGCTGCCCCAGGCCACCGTCGCCTCCCGGCCCTCGGGGTAGCGCTCGATGTAGAAGGAGTGCGCCCCGTACTCGACCGGCTTGACTCCGGCGAAGAAGATGGCGTTGAAGGTGGTGGTGGCGACGGCTGAGACGCCGCCTCCGGCAGCCTTCTCGAACTGGTCGTTGTTGATGATGATGCCCTCGACGAACCCGTTGTCCTCGGTCCGCTCGCCCACGGTGCGGTTGAAGCTCCAGGTCTCGCCGGGCAGCACGACCGACCCGTTCATCAGTTCCGCGGCACGGCCGATGTTCGTGACGCGGTAGGGGGCGGGCTCGAAGTTCACCGTGAAGGTGGACATCTTCTCCTTGATGCCCAGGCGGCCGACGTTGTCGCGGGTCAGCTTGGGCTGCACGTTCTCGGTGTCCACCGCCCCGGTGCGGGCCGCCCCGGTCTCGGTCAGCAGCGGCAGTACGGCCTTCTGGAGCGCCTTGGCCGTGACCTCCCGCCCGGCCTTGCCGTCCGAGGCCACCACGACCTGCCCGCCGTCCAGGCGCAGCCTCGCGTTGACCGCCTCATCGGTGGCCGGCGCGAGCGGACTTGCCAACGCCGGATCGGCCAGGAGCCCCTTGCCGTCGAGTACGGGTGCCAGCCGGTTCGCCCCGTCCGGCTTCATGGCGAGGTGCTTGCCGAGCGTCGCCGGGCCGATCTCGACCTCCCGGCCGCCCACGGTGAGTGTGACCGGCGCCGACATCGCGGGGGTCGCGAACTCCTTCATCGCGCGGTTCACTTCCGCCGCGCCGACCCGGGGATCGGTCGTGCGGACGGGCAGCCGCACCGGCTCCCCCTGGCCCGGGACCGCCGACGCCAGCGCATCGACCGCGCCGTCGACGTCCAGGGACCGCCCTGTGACCGGCTGCGTCGACATCGCCTCGCCCGCATGGAAGGCGACGGCGCCCTGCCGTGCCTTCCGGCCGTACGTCTTCGCCTCCTCCGCCAGTGACGCGCGGGCTTTCGCCTCGTCCACACGGATCACCGGTTCGACATCGCGGTCACCGCTCGTGAACAGGCGGCCGATCACCGTGAACGGGTCGGACCCCGCCCCCGCGGCACGGGCGACGGTCTCCTTGCTGTCCACGGATATGCCGGACACCTGGACGGTGCCGTCACTGTCACCGAGGCGCACCTTCACCGGCTCCGACCAGGCCCCGCCCAGGCTGCTGTCCAGCTTCTCCCGCGCCTGTGAGCGACTCAGCCCTCCGATGTCCACACCACTCACCCGCGTGCCTGCGGGGACGTCGTCACCGGAGGCCAGCAGGCCCACCAGATACAGCCCGCCGAAACCGACACCCGCCGCCCCCGCCACGAGCGCCACACGGCGGCCTATTCGGCGACGACCGGCCGACGTGGCATCCGCGGTCGGCGTGGTGTCGGCAGGCTCGCCGAGAAGGGATGAGCGAAGCACTGGTTCTCCTCGTCTGTGGCGGTCACGTGGCGCGGGCAGGACTCGCACAGCGCAGCGGGCCGCACGCCGGGTGATGCTATGAGTATTTTCGTGATGTTTCCGTAAGTTCCGTCACCAGTCTTCGCGCTGTGGCTGAGCCGCCCGCCGGAACGGCAGTTCGCCACGCGCAGGGCCTCGTGCGGCAGGCCCTGCCGCCGGTTCCTCCGGGAGGAGACCCTGACGCCCGGAGCCGTACGCCATGCGCCGACTACGACGGCTTCGACCTCGCCGCCGACGCGGAGCGGGGCACCGCACGGCGTCCGGCGGCCGGGCGAAGGAAAAGTGCTCCCCCGGCCGCCGGAGCGGACGACGACATGACGCAGGGCAGGCCCACCCGCCCGAGCGATGGACACGACAATTCCTGCTCTCCGGCGAGCGCCCGACGGCGCGTCGTCGCGACTCACCGCCGACCCGGTGTAGCTCGACTGGCCGACACACACCTTATCTGCTATCCGACTAAGTCACTTAGTTTCAAGCGGATCATCCGGCGCGAGGTCGGCAGCCATAGGCCGGATCCTCGGTTCTCATCCCCCGTGTGGCTCAGCGAACACGATCAGAAGGGCGGCACGCCCGCCCCGAAGCCGGGGGCAAGGACTGATGTGTCGGCTGAGCGAGACCGCCACCTGCGGACCAGCCGCCCTCACATGCGCCGACGTCGCGGTGGTTGCGGCGGCCAATGCCAGGCAGCACCGTCTGACGCACGACCGTCGCTCTCCCCGGAATCCTCTTGGTCTCCGCGCTGAGGGCGTGGTGGTCGCGCACCGTGGGCCTCGGCCGGCAGCGGCAGAGCGTCGCGGAGCAGACGGACCCCGTCGGCGAGGTCGCCGCACTCGGACCGGCACCCGGGGCAGTGGCCAAGGTAAGCCCTTGTCGGCGCATCCTCCCCGGGCTCCAGCGCCCCGACCACGTACGCCCCGAGCCACTCCCGGACCTCGTCGCATCCCGCTGTGGGATTCGCCATGCGCCTCACCCCCCTCTTATGCCACTCCAGTGCTTCCGTTGCCATCCGGTGCTCCGGTCGGCGACGGTGGACGTGCCGGTCGCCTCCATCATGAAGCCGTCGCCGTGCGGTCGCGGAAGCCGGACGGCAGTGCCCGGTACACACGGACCGCGAGGGTCGGGGCGCAGTCGCGCAGGCTCTGCCGGGTGACCAAGAGCAGAGACAGCGATGAGCTGATTCCACAGATGAGGCCACCGGCCGGAGGATCGTACCGGCGGGTGGCGCCAGGTGATCAGTCGCGCCGTCCCGGACGCCGGAAAACTGATCGAATCAAGGCGTTTCCACGGCGCCGCCGGTGCCATTCGCCACGGATGTCGAAGATCTCCATTTCCAGTTCCGCGTCCTGCGACTCGTCCGCCCACACAACGGCCATCTCCTCGACCAGCGCAGGCGTGTCCTCGTCAGTGGCCCAGAAGTCGTCGGCTTCGAGCTGGTCGGCTTCGCCGACTCTCGGGTCCTCGCTGATGTAGAAGGCCCAGGAATCATTGATCTCCACGGCGAGGAGCAGGTACAACCCCGCGTACTCGCCTGCCGTGATCCGACCGATCCTGCCGTCCTCCGGCCAGGACGCGCGATCTATCGGTATCGACCCCACCGCCAGATCCTCACGTGGTTGATGTGGACGTTGAAGTGACCGCTCTTGCCCCCGGAACTGTGTCCCTTCGTTCCATGCGTAAGGTTTGAGGACTTGCCGAACTTGCCATTCTTGGCAGCTGCACGGTACGCGCGCTGCCCCTTCGAGCCAAGTCTGGCTCCGTTCTTCGCCACGCCTCGGACAGCCCCGCGGCCGACGGGTGCCGTTCAGGCCGCGTACGCCCATCCCATCAGGCGCCCGTACAGCACGATGCGGCGTCTGCCTGGTCGCGAGTGGACGCCGTGGTGAGCCTGCCCGCCCATCGTGGCGATCTTGATGAGGGCTGTGGTCAGCAGGGGGTCGTTCCCGTACGCGCGGGCTCCCTGGTGCTGGTGCCGGCGCCGGTTGAGGACTGGGTCGGTGTCGGGCCGCGCGACCGCGGCCCCGCGTTTCCGCAGGACCGGGCGCGCCCTCGGTCCCGCGCTGGAGGCAGGAGTACTACGCTCGCATAGTAGCCGTGGTCTCGAAAAGGTGGTGGCGGTGGTCCTGGGAGCGCTCGAGGGCGAGGTCATGCGGGTCTGCTGGGGCGCCGAGAAGCCGGTGACGGTCCGCCAGGTGCTGGATGAGCTCAACACGGATCGGACCCAGCCGCTCGCGTACACGACCGTCATGACGGTGATGAGCCGGCTCGCGGAGAAAGGCGTCCTCAACCGCGCTCCGCAGGGCCGCGGTTACGCGTACACCCCCGCCGTGGCGGACGAGGCCGCGCTCGCCGTGCGCGAGGTGCTGCGCGCTCACGGGGACGCGGCTGTCGCGCGCTTCGCCGCCGAGGCGGCGCTCGACCCCGGTCTCCGTGACCGGCTGCTGCGCCTGTTGGAGGAGTCGTCGTGACCGGTGCTGCCGTACTCGACCGCGGCAACCGCGCCTTCTGGACGCTGGTCGCCGTCGCCACGGTCATCCGCGCCGCCGTGATCTATGTCGCCTGCTGTCTGACCATGGCGCTCGCATGGCAGGTCGCGCATCACGGCACGGGCGTACTGCTGTCCGGCACCGCTTGGGCGGGCACCGTCTTACTGGCTGTTTCGGTCGTCGGCGGCGTGCGGTCGGCAGTCCGCCTCTGGAGAGGGCTGCGTGCTGCGCGAGCCGTGAGCCAGGAGGTGCGAGCTCGTGGCGACAGTGCCGCCGCGGGTGCTCGCGAGATCGGCGACGCGGCCGCACGCGCAGGCCTGGCGCGTCGGACCACGGTGGTCGACTCCAGGGCGTCGTTCGCCTTCACGTACGGCCTGCTCCGGCCCCGGGTGGCGGTCAGCGGCGGTCTCGCAACGGCCGTCACCGGGCGCGAACTCAACGCGGTCCTGGCCCACGAAGCCGAGCACGTACGGGGCCGCGACCCGCTCCGGACGTTGATCGCAGACGTCCTGGCCGCACGTCACTTCGCCCTTCCCGTCCTGGGCCACCTGAGGGCAGCCTTCGCCGCCGACCGCGAGCTTACCGCGGATCGCCGGGCGGTCGCCCATTGCGGTACGCCCGCGGTCGCCGGGGCTCTGCTCAAGGTGTCCGGCATGCCCGGCTGGGCCATCGCCGTACCGGCCAGTGCCATGGGAACCCCCGAGTTGCTCGACGCGCGGATCGCCCAGCTCGAAGCCGGACGCCCGCCGCGTTCGGCGCCTCCGACCCGATGGCGGGTGGCCGCCTCCGTCGCCGGGGGTGCTGTCCACGTATGGGGACTCGCGGGCTCCGCGGTGTTGGTCGCCGCGACCCCGCTGAGCTGTATGCCTGGCGGACTCTGATCCATCTACTACACACAGATAGTATCTACTACGCGATCGTAGTAGCATGATGGCGTCGCTCACCGCCAAGGAGTTGCCGCCATGTCCACAGCCACAGCCAGGCGCCCGAAGGTCAGGCACCCGTTCTTCGCGCGCGTCTACCCGAGAATCAACGCCTTCGCGGAGGCCCACGGCAGTCTCGACCACCGCAAGGAACTCCTCGCGGGCACCGAGGGATGTGTCGTCGAAGTGGGCGCGGGAACCGGCGCGAACTTCCCCCACTACCCGGCCACGGTGGACAAGGTCATCGCAGTGGAGCCGGAACCCCGGCTGCACAAGCTCGCCCTGCAGGCGGCGGCCGGGTCGGCGACGCCGGTCGAGGTACGCGCGGGCCGGGCCGAAGAACTGCCGGTGCCGGCCGGCTCCGCCGACGGGGTCGTGGCCTCGCTCGTGCTGTGCAGCATCGCCGACGTCCCCGCGGCGCTGGCGGAGGCGGTTCGCGTGCTGCGGCCCGGCGGCCGTCTGTACTTCTACGAGCACATCCGCTCGACCGACCCTCGGTTCGCCAGGAAACAGCGCAGGATCAACCTCGTCTGGCCGCTGCTGGCCGGCGGCTGCAACCTCGACCGGGACACCGAACAGGCCATCGAGGACGCCGGTTTCACCATCGAGCACGCGCGGCACTTCGACTTTCTGGTCAACGGCCGTACGACTCCCAGCTCTCCGTGCGTCATCGGGGTCGCCCGCAAGCCGGAGAACTGAGGCTCCGGCCGCCCCGCCGTGTCCGGGCCGGCCCATCCTCGGCCGATGGGCCCGCCCGGACGGTGCGAGGAGAGCGTCAGGCCTGATAGGCCACGTTGGCCATCATCCCGGCTTCGCCGTGGTACGCGTTGTGGCAGTGCAGCATCCACTGCCCCGGGTTGTCGGCGTCGAAGAAGACGGACAGCTTCTTCTTGGGGAGCACGATCGCGGTGTCCTTGCGCGGGCCAAAGGCGCCGATCTGGTACGTGTGGCCGTGCAGGTGCATCGGGTGCCACATGTCGGTGTCGTTGACGAAGTCCAGCCGTACGCGCCGGCCCTCCTCGATGACGATCGGGTTCGCCCCGGGATCCATCATGTCGAACGGCTTGCCGTTGATGGCCCAGTTGTACTTGTCCATGCCGCCGGTCAGCTTGATCTGGTGCGTGACGTCGGTCTTGGCGGACTTCAGGCGCACGTCGTCGGTGGCCCGCAGTTGGGACGCCGTCATGATCATGCCGTCGAGTTCCTTCGGACGGACGGTCGCGGACGGCTTGCTCCCGGAGCCCGTGCGCACCAGGGCCAGGCCGTTCGCGTTCTTGCCCTCGGCCAGGGCGACGAGCGGGAAGACGCCGTCGTCGAGGGTGACCAGGACGTCGTAGCGCTCGCCCATGCCGACCAGCAGGGCGTCCACCTCCTGGTGCTGGACCGGGAAGCCGTCGGTGTGGGTGATGGTCAGCTTGTGGTCGCCGAGGGCGACCCGGTAGGCGGTGTCCGAACCGGCGTTGATGATCCGCAGCCGCACCTTCTTGCCGGGCTTGCCGGTGTGGACGTCCGGGTCGGTAGCCACCCGGCCGTTGATCAGGTGGTGCGGGTACTTCACGTCTCCGGCGTCGCCACCGAGCAGATCGCTCTCGGCGCCCATGAGCATGAACTTGCCCATCGACATGCCGCCGGACGAGGCGGAGGCCGAGGGGGACGCGGAGTCCCCCATGTCCATCCCGCCCATGTCGCCCATGTCATCGCCTGAGCTGCTGGAGCTTGAGCTGCCCATGTCCATGCCGCCCATGCCCTGCTTGAGCTCGGCGAAGACCTCGTCGGGGGTGCCGGTGACGCCGTCGACCCAGTCGTCGAGGAGGACGACCCACTCGTCGTCGTAGTCGAGGGTCTCCTTGGGGTCCTCGACGATCAGCGGGGCGTACAGGCCGCGGTCGAGCTGGACACCCACGTGCGGGTGGAAGAAGTACGTACCGGGGGCGTCGGCGATGAACCGGTAGGTGAAGGTGGAGCCGGCCCGGACCGCGGTCTGGGTGAGGGGCGGCACGCCGTCCATGTCGTTGCGCAGGGCGATGCCGTGCCAGTGGATGGACGTGGTGGTCCTGTCCGGGAGCTGGTTGGACAGCTCGGCGACCAGGGTGTCGCCGACGGAGAGCCGGATCTCCTTGCCCGGGGTGCGTCCGTCGAAGGCCCAGGTCTTGGGCATGACGCCGCCGCCCAGGTCGATCATGGCGGGCGCCGCGGTCAGGGTGAGCTTCTGCTGCCGTCCGGTGCTCTTGCGCTTCTTCTCGGTGGCGGCGACCGCCGAGCCGGAGGGGTTGATCAAAGCGTTGCCACTGCTGGAGCCGCTCCCACTGGTGCAGGCGGCGAGCGTGCCGGCGCCCGCGACTCCCAGCCCGGCGAGCAGGATGGAGCGGCGATTGATGCTGTTCATTGCGTTGTTGTCCTCAGTCTCGAAACTGCCGATGCGGTCGCGGAGGGACGGCACATCGCGCGCCGTCCGGCGCGGCCTATATGCGCAGTTGCGAGAGGACGGAAAGGTCGGGCGGGGCCCGGCCGACCGTACCGGCGGGAGCGGGCCCTGCGGCGGCCTCACGAAGATCGGCGAGCAGCGAGAACTCGTTCTCGCCGGGGGCGGCCAGCTGCACGGAGG
Source organism: Streptomyces sp. P17 (assembly GCF_032436805.1). Classification (NCBI taxonomy): domain Bacteria; kingdom Bacillati; phylum Actinomycetota; class Actinomycetes; order Kitasatosporales; family Streptomycetaceae; genus Streptomyces; species Streptomyces sp. P17. The sequence continues at coordinate 80,077 of NZ_JAVRBF010000014.1, forward strand.
CGACACTCGCCGTGGTGCAGTGCTGCATGCCCGGGGCGGAGCAACCGCCGGTGTCCATGCTGTGCGCGGAGGGCGGTTCCCAGGCGGTCGGCGCCGCCGCGCCCGGCATGACGTGGGCGGAATGGGCGGCGCTCGGCATGGGCGAGGCATCCGTCGTGGACATGGACGCGGCGCTCATCGCGCGCGAGATGCCCGTCGCGGCTGTCTCGTGGTGGACGAGCACGGCCAGCGCGACGCACAGGGTGAGGAACACCCCGTACGCCCAGCGGACGGCCACGCCACCGCTGCGAACTGCCCGTATCGCCATGAACTCCGCCCGTGCCCTGCCGTGCTTCCGGTCAACGAGACGCCACCTTACCCCCAGGGGGTAACTTACAGCGGTCGGGGGACCGATGAGATCTTCAGTTGGTCGGCAGCCCTCCGTAGGAGTGCAAGCCGGTGATGAGGATGTTGACGCCGTAGTAGTTGAAGACGAAGGTGGCGAACGCCACCAGGCCGAGCACCGCCGCGCGCCGCCCCTTCCACCCGGCGGTGGCACGGGCGTGCAGGTACGCGGCGTAGGCGACCCAGGTGATGAAGGCCCAGGTCTCCTTGGGGTCCCAGCCCCAGTAGCGGCCCCACGCGGCCTCGGCCCACACCGCGCCCGCGATGACCGCGAAAGTCCACAGAGGGAAGACCAGGCCGGTCAGGCGGTACGCCAGCTTGTCCAGCGTCTGGCCGGACGGCAGCCTCCGCCACAGGCCCGCCCCTCGTCCCTGGCCGTGGCCCGCGGCGACCGCGCGTTCCCAGCGGTCGCGCATCAGATACAGCACGCTGACCACGGCCGCCGTGTGGAACACTCCGCCGGAGATGATCGCGGCGGAGACATGGATCCACAGCCAGTACGAGTCCAGGGCGGGCACGAGCTGCGCGGAGTCGACGTACAGCACGGACACCGCGAGGCCGAGAGTCAGCAGGACCGAGAAGAGGACCGGAACTCCCAGCCAGCGCACGGGCTTCCTCGCCGCGAGCAGGCCCACGTAGGCGGCCGACGCCATCAGGGCGAAGGCGGTGGAGAACTCGTACATGTTGCCCCACGGCGGACGGCTCACCGCGAGACCGCGGGCGAGGACCGAGCCGAAGTGGAGCAGGAGCGCCAGCACGGTCAGCGAGACGGCGATCCGTCCGACGAGGTCGGCCAGGGGGCTGTCGCCAGCCGCGCCGGTACCGTCTCCCGCCGAAATCGGGGGTTCTTCAGGAGACGCGGCCGCAGGCGGCGCCAGCACTTGCGTGCTGCTTCCTGTTGTACCGCCCACGGCCGCGCTCCTTGTCCGGCCGCCCGTGCGAGCGACCGGAGTCTGCTCTTCCGCTGAAGATGCGGCGGACGTGCGGACGCCCGGTCCCCTGCTGCCGAACGCCCACTCCGCGCAGGCGGCGACGAAGGCGAGCAGATAGACGGCGATCGCCGAGTACATCAGCCAGTTGGCAAGCTGGGCCAGGTTCTGGTCCGCGAGGGAGGTACCGCTCACTTCTGCTCCTCCAGGGGTTCTGGGACGTTCACGTCCGGCGTGGTGGCGCGCAGGGCGGGGAACCGATCGCGCAACTCGTCGGCGAGTTCGACCACTTCCCCGGCCGTCCGCTCGGTCCCACCGGGGTCCAGTCCGGCGACCACGATCCGCACGCGGCCGCCCAGCATGGGCTCCACGCGCACCCACACCCGGCGGCGGCGGACGAAGAGCGAGGCGCACAGGCCGAGGCCCATGGCCACCGAGCTCCACAGGGCGGTGGCGTTGCTGGGGTTGCGGGCGATCTGGAAGCTCGCCCACTGCTTGACGCCGTCGAAGGTGAGCGAGCCCGCCCCGCCGGGGAGTTTCATCCGGTCCCCGGGGCGCAGCGCCCGCGCGAACGGCGAGCCGTCGGCGTCGCGGAACTGCGTCATGCGGCTGGAGTCGAGCTGGTAGACGTTCTGCGGCCGTCCGCTGTCCATGCCGAGATCGCCGTGATGGGCGGTCAGGACCAGCACCGGGTCGTCCGTGGCGGGGAAGGACGACAGCCAGCCGTTCTTGGTCAACTGCACAGTGGGCAGGAAGAGTCCGGTGAAGCCCAGACCGTCCCGCTTGCCCTTGCGGTCGAGTGCGTCGGGTGCCTTGACCACGCCCACCGAGGTCAGGTTGCCGTCCTGCGGCAGGAACGCGGCGGGCCCCCGCCAGGCGACCTCGCCCTTGCCGTCGCGGACGGTCACCACGGGCGCGTAGCCGTGGCCGACCAGGAAGACCTTCGAACCGTCCACCTCCAGCGGCTTGTTGACCTCGACCCGGGCGTCCCGTGCCCGCCCGCCCTCGCGCTCGGTGTAACTCAGCCGCGCGACGAAGGAGCTGGCGGTGCCGCGCTGCGGGCCGCCGCGCTGGTACGTGGCGGAGAACCCCTTGAGCCGGAAGCCGAACGGCTTCAGGCTGCCGGCGGAGGCCAGCGTGCCCGGGGTGAAGTCGTCGTACTGGGTGAGGGTGTTGGTGAAGCTGTCCCCTTCGAGGACGAGCTTCTGGCCGGTCGTGCCGAAGAGACTGCCGACGGCGAGCGCGATGAGGAGCCCGAACAGGGCCGCGTGGAAGACCAGGTTTCCGGCCTCGCGCAGGTAGCCCTTCTCCGCTGCGACCGAGCCGTTCCCCTCCAGGTCGACGACGACCCGGAACCGGCGGCGTCGCAGCAGGTCCGCGGCTGCGCGCAGCGCCTGGTCCCGGTCGGCCGACGCCGTCCGGGCGGCGTGCTGCGGCAGGCGGTCCAGCCGACTCGGCGCGGCCGGCGGACGGGACCGGAGGGTGCGCACGTACTGCCGGGTCCGCGGCACGATGCAGCCCGCGAGGGAGACGAACAGCAGCAGGTAGACCGCGGCGAACCAAGGCGACGCGTAGACGTCGAAGAAGCCGAGCCCGTCGAGGACCGGCGCGAGATCCGGGTAGCGCCTGCGGAAGTCCGCGGCCTGGGCAGGCTGGCGTCCTTCCTGCGGCACCAGGGAACCCGGTACTGCGGCGAGCGCGAGCAGGAGCAGCAGGACGAGCGCCGTGCGCATCGTGGTCAGCGCACGCCAGGCCCAGCGCAGCCAGCCGGCCGGGCCGAGCCCCTTGGGCTCGTCGGCCTGCGGCGCGGATTCGCTCGCAGTTACGTCGCCCTGCGTGGGAGGATCGACGAGACTACGAATGATTTTAGTAGCCACCGGGGGAGTGTGGCACACGGCGGATCCGTTCCGCCGAGCACCCCCACACAACCTCGAACCGGGAACCGGGGTGCCACGTCGCCCGTCTACGAAATCACTTAGCGTTCAGGTAACCAGGGGAGGGTTCTCATGCGACAGCGCCTGACAGCACGGCTGGGCCGCCGGACCGTCCAGCCGCTCGCGCTCGCCTCGGCCGCCGTCGTCCTCGCCGCGTGCAGCACCGACGGCAAGGCGGACAGCGGCGCGGACATGGCGGCCGACGACGCCAAGAACGGTGGCCCGGCCGCGATAGTCGTGGAACCGGGCGCCGACAGCGAGAAGGTGCCGGTCAGCCGGAAGGTCACGGTGCGCGCCGACGGTGGATCCCTGACGTCCGTCGAGGTCGGCTCCCCCGGCCCGGGCAGCCTCTCCGGCACCTGGTCCAAGGACAAGTCCGTATGGACCTCCACCACCCCCCTCGCCCCGGGCGCCACCTACACGGTGAAGGCCCGGGGCAAGGCATCCGGCGGGTCGGCCATCGGCAAGACCGCCTCCTTCACCACCGAGGCGGCGAAGAACACCTTCGTCGGCACCTACAACCCCGACAAGGGCACGAAGGTCGGCGTCGCGATGCCGGTGTCGATCACGTTCAACAAGCCGATCCACGACAAGGCAGCCGTCGAGCGGAACCTCAAGGTCACCGCCACCCCCGCGGTCGAGGGCGCCTGGAGCTGGATGAAGGACCGCGACGGCAAGGACCGCGTCGACTACCGCCCCAAGGAGTACTGGAAGCCCGGCACCGACGTCACCCTGCGCATGGACCTGGCCGGCGTGAACGCGGGCGGCGGGGTGTACGGCACCCAGCAGCGCGTCGTGAACTTCCGCATCGGCGACGCCGTGACCAGCACCGTCGACGTGGTGAAGAAACCATGACGGTAGCGAAGAACGGCAGGACGCTGCGCACGCTGAAGGTCTCCGCCGGCAAGAAGGACTTCGAGACCTGGAACGGCACGATGGTCGTGCTGAGCAAGGTGCCCACGATCCGCATGAACTCGGCGACGGTCGGCATCTTCGGCCCCGAGGCGTACGACCTCGGGGCGGTGAAGTGGGACGTGCAACTCACCCCCTCCGGCACCTACGCACACGCGGCTCCCTGGAACGAGGGCAAGTTCGGCCGCGTCAACGGCAGTCACGGGTGCATCGGCATGAGCACGAGCGATGCCAAGTGGTTCTACGACCAGGTGCACCTCGGCGACCCGGTCACGGTCGTCAACTCCGTCGACACCGTGGCGGTCAACAACGGCTACGGCGACTGGAACGTCGACTGGGAAACCTGGAAGAAGGGCAGCGCCCTGGACTGACACACCGGTTCCTCATGCCCCCAGCCCGGCCGCTGGTTCGTCTACGTCGCCTTCCGTGACGCCGGGACGCCCACAACGGAGACCTGGATCCCGGTCGAGGCCGACTCCTCGCAGGTCCTGCACGAGACACGGCCGCTGTACGTACCTCCCGCCCCGCAGAAGGACGGCGTGGGCCGGACGGCCGGCGCCGTCGCGCTGTACGGGCTGTCGGTGGCGATCCTGGTCGCCGTCGCCCGCTCCGGTACACCGCTGCCGCAGGGGTGAGCGTGCACCGGGTACCGGCCGGCCGACCATGACCTGAACCCCGGACTGCCGGATGACGGTCCGGTACGGCGGTGTCGCGGGCGGGCCGCGAGTGCGTCGGCCGTGCTCCGGGAGACTGGCCTCGGTGACGGCGTGCTCTCCGAACGGCGCGTGTTCCACGTCCTGTCCACGACAGAGGACCAGACGGGAGGCCCGCGCGGCTTCGTGGAGAAGCGCACGCCACGGTTCAGCGGCTCGCCGGCCGACGCCTGATCACCGGGCGTCGGCCAACGCCCGCGCCACCCCCGGTTCCTTCGGCCCGAGGAACCGTGGGTCCGGCTCGAACACCACGTCCAGGGCCGCCTTGCTCGCGGCGAACAATTCGCGGGTGGCGCCGTAGTACCAGACCGCGTCGTGGTGGTCGGCGGCCCCGACGCCGTACGCGTCGATTCCCGCCTCCTGGCACAGGGCGACCGCCCGGCGGATGTGGAAGCCCTGGCTGACGAGGATCGCGCGGTCGACGCCGAAGATCTTCTTGGCGCGCACGCAGGAGTCCCAGGTATCGAAGCCGGCGAAATCGCTGACGATACGGGCGTCGGGCACGCCGCGATGGGTGAGGTAGTGGCGCATGGCATGCGGCTCGTCGTAGTGCTCACTGCTGTTGTCGCCGGTGACCAGGACCGCCTCGACACGGCCCTCGCGGTACAGCTCCGCCGCCGCGTCGAGGCGACTGGCGAGGAAGATCGACGGCTCGCCGTTCCTGAACAGGCCCGCGCCGAAGACCACGGCCACACCGGTGCGCGGGGCGTCGGCCGTCGTCCGCAGCCGCTCGTCCGCCGCCGTGAACACCCATGTCGCGGGAAGCAGCGCCAGCACGCACAGCAGCATCAGCGCCTGCACTGCCCGCCGTTGCCCCGCGCGCGTGCGCGGCAGACGGGGCCTGAGGACGGCGTTCAGGTGCGGGCGCGGCAGACGCATGACAGTGATACCCCCGGTTCGTCGGCCACCGTGCTCAGCAGCGACGGCTTGTGTGTCTCGGCTGTTTCTGTCGTCTCGACAGCCACCAGCGCTCTGACAAACGAAGGACGCCGCACTTGGTCCCGCTCACCCTCACGGCGTGACTGAACACCTTCAGCCCCCAGAACGTACTAAGGGCACTAGCAGTTGGTGCCCATGCGGCGCCCGTGGCGCTCGTACGACGCGGCGGCGTCGGCCGTACGGCCAGCCGTACTCGGACGATCGGGAAGGTGAAGATGGGATTTCTGGCGCTCAGTTGGACACGGTTCGCGGCGGGCGGCGACCTGCTGATGGGCCTGTGCATGGCTGCCATGGCGCTGCCCGCGACGGTCGGCTGGTATGCGGGCTACGGCATGTGGTGGGCGGTCGCGTTCGGCATCCTGACGCTCGGTGGCGTGGTGATGGCGGTCAAGCACACGCGCACGTGCGGATGGAAGCACGGCCGTCACTGGGTGCACCTCGTCGTCGGCAGCGCCGGTATGGTGATCATGACGCTCGCCATGACGAGTACGCCGTCCGGACCGGTGCTCGCCCTGGGTGGCTCCTCCATGGCGAACATGCCGGGCATGGAACACTCGGCGAGCACGACGGGCACGGAGCAGATGGCCGACATGGAGTCCATGGAGGGGATGGACATGCCGGGCATGGCGAGGGCCGCGGTGGACGCCGGTTCCGCCACGGGGTCGTCTTCCGTGTGGCGGTTCGTGATCGCGGCGCTTGCCCTGTACTTCCTGCTGGCGATCGGCGCGTCCGTGTGGGCGCGGGTCCGGGGCACCAGCCGGGACGGCCGGGGTGCCGGCTCGCGGTCCGGCTGGGGGCGCTGGCTGCTCGCCATGCCCGACACGGTGCTCGTGTTCCTGGCGTCCCTGACGATCTCGGTGTGGGACAAGACCAAGTCGGCGCAGCGCCGGGGCCACGGTCGGCGCCGCAAGCTCGGAGCGGCCCCGGACGCGGCCCTTACGGCCCATATCGGCATGGCCGGAACCATGTCCGCGATGCTGCTGATGATGGTCGCGTAACAGCAGGGGCGGTCTGCGCAGCAGCGCGGCGGCAGTGCGCCGCCTGCGGGTGGCTCAGAGCACCGTAGTCACCCGAATCTGCGAAGCCGGTTCGTATTCAGCCTCCGGGATGGAGACAATGGATCCAAGCGATCCACGCACCCGGGCGGGCTCGGACTCCGCGACCCCCGGCGCATGCCTTGCCCGCGGGCGCCCGTCCGAAGGGACCGGTCCGATGTCGCCCACACGCCGCCGCAGGCATGCCGTCCCGTTGGCGCTCGGATCAGCCGCTGTTCTGCTGTTCGCGACAGCCTGTTCCAACGGGGCCGACGAGCCCGCCTCGACCTCTCCCAGCCCGACTTCCTCGTCATCGAGCCCTGCGTCCGCCCCCGCGGACACAGCTGGCATCACGATGGAGAACTTCGCGTTCCGTCCTGCGGATCCCGAGGCGCGGCCGGGGCAGCAGATCACCGTGGTCAACAAGGACTCCGCCGCACACACCGTCACGGCGACGGATGGCGACGCCTTCGACACCGGGAGCATCTCCGGCGGAGACTCCGGGACGTTCACCGCCCCGTCCGAGGCTGGTCGCTACGCCTTCGTCTGCACCTTCCACCCGAACATGACAGGCACTCTGATCGTCCGTTGAGACGCCGAAGCACTCATGGAACCTCCTCGCGGGGTGCACACGCCCCGCCGTTCAGGAGGACGACGGGTCAGTGTCCGACTCCCGGGGCAGCACCGGTCACGGTGGCGGGACCGTCCCGGAGTGTCACCGGGTTCCTGCTCACCGTCACCTCGGTCGCGACGCGCCTACTAAGTAAATTAGCGAGTTGGCCTCGCCTCAAACAGGTCGCGTGAGCAGCACCGCAGATGCGGAATACCCCTAGGGGGTATAGCGTTGCCCTCTGCCGGGAGGGACGGGGAAGCGACGCCCCTCCCGGAAACGACCCACGCATCCAGACCCCCGAGGAAGAAGCCATGACCACTGAGACGAACCCCGGCTCCTGCTGTGGCACCGGGTCCTGCGGCTCCGGCGCGACGGTCGACGTCCAGGGCGTCGGTGTCACCACCGTCTACAAGGTGTCCGGCATGACCTGCGGCCACTGCGAGGGCGCGATCTCGAAGGAGATCTCCGCCCTGGACGGCGTCACCGCGGTCCAGGCCGTCGCCCAGACCGGCGAGGTGACCGTCACCTCCGCCGCCCCGCTCGACGAGGAGGCCGTCCGCGCCGCCGTCGACGAGGCGGGCTACGAGCTCGTCGGCCGCGCCTGACGGCTCAGTCGGGCCCCACGGGCCTCGGATACACGAATTCCTCCCCGCGCCGGGACGTATCGCTCCGCTGATACGGACGCCGTACGTCCCGGCCTCCCCCTGGAGATACGCCCATGACCAGCACGGCTCCCGAGAAGGCAGTCCCCGACACAGCAGCCGCGCCCGCCCATGCGGTCGAGCTCTCCATCGGCGGCATGACCTGCGCCTCGTGCTCGACCCGCATCGAGAAGAAGCTCAACCGCATGGACGGCGTCACCGCGACCGTCAACTTCGCCACCGAGAAGGCGAAGGTCTCCTACGCGGACGGCATCGAGGTCGCCGACCTCATCGCCACCGTCGAGAAGACCGGGTACACCGCCGAGGAGCCACCCCCGCCTGCGTCCGCCACTGCCGACGAGAGCGAGGGCGAGGCCGCACCGGCGGCGGACGGCGAGCTCCTGTCACTGCGGCAGCGGCTGTACGTGTCGCTGGTGCTCACCGTGCCCGTCGTGCTGATGGCGATGGTGCCGGCCCTGCAGTTCGACAACTGGCAGTGGCTGTCACTGACGCTGGCCGCTCCGGTCGTCGTCTGGGGTGCCCTCCCCTTCCACAGGGCCGCCTGGACGAACGCCCGCCACGGTGCCGCGACCATGGACACCCTGGTGTCCATCGGCACGCTCGCCGCGCTCGGCTGGTCGGTGTGGGCGCTGTTCTTCGGGCATGCCGGGATGCCGGGCATGCGGCACGGCTTCGAGTTCACCGTCTCCCGCGGGGACGGCTCCTCCTCCATCTACCTGGAGGCCGCTGCCGGGGTGACCACGTTCATCCTCGCCGGGCGCTATCTGGAGGCGAAGTCGAAGCGCAAGGCGGGTGCCGCCCTGCGAGCGCTGCTGGAGCTGGGCGCCAAGGACGTCTCCGTACTGCGCGACGGCAAGGAAGTACGCATCCCTGTAGCGCAGTTGGCCGTGGGCGACCGCTTCGTCGTACGGCCCGGCGAGAAGGTGGCCACGGACGGAACCGTCGTCGAGGGTTCGTCGGCGGTGGACGCCTCGATGCTGACCGGCGAGTCCGTGCCGGTCGACGTGACCGTCGGCGACGCCGTGACCGGCGCGACCGTCAACGCGGGCGGCCGACTGGTCGTCGAGACCACCCGGGTCGGCGCCGACACCCAGCTCGCCCGCATGGCCCGGCTCGTCGAGGACGCCCAGAACGGCAAGGCCGAGGTGCAGCGCCTCGCCGACCGGATATCGTCGGTCTTCGTTCCCGTGGTCATCCTCATCGCGCTCGGCACGCTGCTGACCTGGCTGTTCGTGACCGGTGACGCCACCGCCGCGTTCACCGCCGCCGTGGCCGTCCTGATCATCGCCTGCCCCTGCGCGCTGGGGCTGGCCACCCCGACCGCCCTCATGGTCGGCACCGGCCGCGGCGCCCAGCTCGGCATCCTCATCAAGGGCCCCGAGGTCCTGGAGTCCACCCGCCGCGTCGACACCGTCGTCCTCGACAAGACCGGAACCGTGACCACGGGCCGCATGCAGCTCCTGGACGTCTTCACCGCGCCGAGCACGGACGAGGGCGAACTACTGCGGCTGGCGGGTGCGTTGGAGCACGCCTCCGAGCACCCGATCGCCCAGGCCATCGCGGCCGGGGCCGTCGAGCGAAGCGAGACAGGGGTCCCCCCTGCCGAAGGCTGGGGGAGGGCCGGCAGTCTGCCGGTGCCGGAGAACTTCGAGAACATCGCCGGCCTCGGCGTCCAGGGCGTCGTCGACGGACACGCGGTGCTCGTCGGCCGCGAGAAACTCCTCAAGGAGTGGGTCATCGAGCTGCCCCGGGATCTGGCCGAAGCCAAGGCCGCCGCCGAGGCCGAGGGGCGCACCGCGGTCGCCGTCGCCTGGGACGGCGAGGCACGCGGTGTCCTCACCGTCGCCGACGCGATCAAGGACACCAGCGCCCAGGCCGTGGCCGAACTGCGCGCACTCGGCCTGAAGCCCGTCCTGCTGACCGGGGACAACCAGCTCGTCGCCGAGTCCGTCGCCCGCTCCGTCGGCATCGACGAGGTGATCGCCGAGGTCCTGCCCGAGGACAAGGTGGAGGTCGTCAAGCGGCTGCAGGACGAGGGCCGTACGGTCGCGATGGTCGGCGACGGCGTCAACGACGCGGCCGCCCTCGCCACCGCCGACCTGGGCCTCGCGATGGGCACCGGCACGGACGCCGCGATCGAGGCGGGCGACCTGACCCTCGTACGGGGCGACCTGCGGGTGGCCGCCGACGCGATCCGCCTCTCCCGCAGGACCCTCGCGACCATCAAGGGCAACCTCTTCTGGGCCTTCGGCTACAACGTGGCGGCGCTGCCGCTCGCCGCCCTCGGCATGCTCAACCCGATGATCGCGGGAGCGGCGATGGCGTTCTCGTCGGTCTTCGTGGTGACCAACAGCCTGCGGCTGCGGTCGTTCAAGTAGGCCTGAGAACAACGCTGCTGATCGGAGGGGCCCGGCCTTGCTGGCCGGGCCCCTCGGCGTTGAGCCGCTCCGCTGTGACGTTCAGAGCTTCGTGACGCCAGTTCTCCGTCGCTCTCTGGTGCGTTGGAAGGCTGCGGAACGCGTCACCGCAGGGGCGGAGCCAGGGAACAAGCCGGAGCGAGCAAGGCCGGGCCGGCGGTCAGGTGGGGGTGTTGGGCCGGGCCAGTCCAAGGTCGTAGGCGAAGATCACGGCCTGGATCCGGTCGCGGGCGCCGATCTTCGCGAGGACGCGTCCGACGTGGGTCTTGACCGTGGACTGGGACAGCACCAGCCGGTCGGCGATCTCGGAGTTGGTCCAGCCGCGGCCGATGGCGACCAGGATCTCGCGCTCGCGCTCGGTGAGGGAACGCAGCCGGGGATCCTGGTCGGCTTCGCGGCCGTGCGGGATGCCCGGCAGCTGGTGGGCGTAGGCGTCCAGGAGGCGGCGGGTGAGCCCGGGGGCGATGACCGCGTCACCGGAGGCGACGGCGCGGATACCGGCCAGGAGTTCCTCCGGGAGGGCGTCCTTGAGGAGGAAGCCGCTGGCGCCGGCGCGCAGTGCGGCGTGGGCGTACTCGTCGAGGTCGAAGGTGGTGAGGACCAGTACGCGGGAGCGGCCGCCGGCGGCGACGATGTGCCGGGTGGCCTCGATGCCGTCCATACCGGGCATGCGTACGTCCATGAGCACGACGTCCGGGCGTAGTTCGGCGGTCTTGCGGACCGCCTCCGCGCCGTGGGCGGCCTCGCCGATGACCTCGGTCTCGGGGTTGTTCTCCAGCAGCATGCGGAAGCCGAGGCGCTGCAGCGGCTGGTCGTCGACGATGAGCACGGTCGTCATGTCGGGCTGTCCGTTCGCGGCAGCGGCGACCCGCCTGCCGTGGTGAGGTGGAAGGCGGCGTCGACGGCCCAGCCGCCGCCCGGGCGCGGTCCGGCCGTGACCGTTCCGCCGTACAGGGCGGCTCGTTCCCGCATACCCGCGATGCCGTGCCCTTCGCCCTCGGGGTCGGTCGGAGGATGGTGCGCGGGTTGCGGGAGGCCGCCCGCCGGGCCGGTGTCCTCGACGCGGACGTGCAGTTCCTCGCCTTCGGCGGCGACGGTGAGCCGGGCATTGGTGTCGGTGCCCGCATGCTTGAGGGTGTTGGTCAGTGCTTCCTGCACGATGCGGTAGACGGCGAGCTGTATCCCCGCGCCCAGGGCCTCCGGCTGCCCGACTGTGCGGTAGTGGACCTGCGGGCCGGCGGCGCGGACGCGTTCGCACAGCGCGTCGAGGCCGGCGATGCCGGGCTGGGGGCTGAGTTCGCTCGCCATTGTCACGTCCGGTGGGTCCTGGCCGGGCGCCTCGCGCAGCACCGCGAGCGTGCGGCGCAGTTCGCCCAGGGCCTGGCGGCCGGTGCCGGCGATCAGCTGGAGCGCCTGCTTGCCGCGCTGAGGGACGAAGTCCACCGCGTCGGCGCCGCCGTCGGCCAGCCCGATGATGACCGCGAGGTTGTGGCCGACGATGTCGTGCATCTCGCGTGCGATCCGGGCACGCTCGGCGGCGGCGGCCAGCCGGCTGCGCTGATCGCGTTCCAGCTCCAGCCGGGCCGCCCGGTCCCGCAGCGCCACCAGGTAGGCCCAGCCGAGCCGGATGCCCAGGCCCAGGGCGACGGCGGCGGTCGCGGCGCTGCCGAGGAAGAACAGCGCGACGAGCGGGGACAGCGGGACGGGCACGCGCACCGCCGCCAGCCCGAGGGCGGCGAGCACGGCCGCGCAGCCGAACCCCAGATGCCGCAGCCTGCCGTGCCTGGCCAGGCTGTAGAGGGCGATGAACAGGGCGATGTCGCTGTGCAGCGAGACATCCAGCGACCACTGCACCAGGAAGACCGCCAGGACGGCGCCGAGGACCGCTGAAGGCGCTCTGCGCCGCCACAGCAGCGGCAGGATCAGCCCGAGCTGCAGAGCCACGATGCCGTACGGGGGCAGGCCCCCCGTACGGACGAGCGCCACGTGCTGCCGGCCGGTGCGCAGGTCCAGCAGGCCGAAGACCAGCAGGGCGGCCAGCACCAGCGCGGTGTCCAGCACCCAGGGGCGGGCCTGGTCGACGCGCCGCAGCCGACGTGCGACGCGGGTCAGCCACGCGACCTGGGGGTGACCCCACAGGGGGTCCTCGGTCATCACGGTCGTCATGGGCGGCACCTGTCCATCATCGGTGATCCTTCGAGCGACACCTCCAGGAGTTCCGCGAAGGGCGTCGCACACGGGGCGCACCGGGCGGGGCCGTCACGCGTCGCTGCGCATCAGCCGGTAGGCGGCGCCGGCCAGCGCCAGCAGCGTCCAGCACAGCAGCACGGCGAGACCGGCTCCGGGCGACAGCGCATCGGAGGACTGGGACAGGCCGTACATCGACTCACCCGCGTTGCTGGGCAGGTACGGCCCGAGGTCCTGCTCCCAGTCACTCGGCAGCAGAGCGACCAGCCCGGGGATCAGGAGCAGTACGGCGACCAGCACGGCGACGCCTCCCGCGACCGAGCGCAGCACGGCACCCAGGGCGATGCCGATCACCCCGACCAGGGCGAGGTAGACCCCGCCGCCCAGCAGGCTGCGCACCACACCGTCACTCGACAGCGAGAGCGCCACCGGCGTGCCGGAAAGGAAATGGCTGCCGGCCTTGTACGAGACGAAGGCGCCGACGCCGCCCACGGCAAGGGCGACGAGGGCGAGGACCGCCGCCTTGGACCACAGCACCGGGAGCCGACGCGGAACCGCCGCCAGCGTCGAGCGGATCGTGCCGGTGGAGTACTCCCCCGCGGTGACGAGCACTCCCAGGACCCCCAGCGCCAGTTGGCCGAAGCTGATCCCGAACAGGGCCAGGCTGACGGCTGTGGCACCGGCGAAGTGCCCCTCCACGGGCCGGCCCGCCTCGCTCTGGGACGCGTACCGTGCCGCGGCGATCAGCCCGAAGGCCAGAACGAACAGCAGCGCCAGACCGAGGGTGATCCAGGTGGAACGCAACGACCAGAACTTCGACCATTCCGAGCGCAGGACCCGCCAGGACGTCACCTTGTAGACGGGCCGCTCGCTGCGCACGGGGCTCTCGTCGGGAGCGGGGGCCTGGGTGACGGTGCTCATGCTGCGCTCCCGCTCTTCTCGGTGGCGTCGGCCTCGCCGGCGGCGCGTCGGCCAAGGGTGGTGCTGCCGTGGTACTCGACGGCGTCGCTGGTGATGTCCATGAACGCCTGCTCCAGCGAGACCGTCTGGGGGGTGAGCTCGAACAGGGCGATCCCGGCCTCGGCCGCCCTGATCCCGATCGTGCGCGCCGACAGCCCCGTGACCTGCAGCTCCTCGGAGCCCGCACGGCCGGTGATCTCCACGCCCGGACCCGCGAGGACTTCACGCAGGCGGCCGGGGTCGGCGCTTGCCACCTTCACACTGTCGCCACCGGCCTGGCGGACCAGATCGTGGACGGTGGTGTCCGCGAGCAGCCGCCCCCGGCCGACGATGATCAGGTGGTCGGCGACCTGCGAGATCTCGCTCATCAGATGCGAGGAGACGAAGACGGTACGGCCCTCGGCGGCGAGATCGGTGAGCAGGTTGCGGATCCACAACACACCCTCGGGGTCCAGGCCGTTGACAGGCTCGTCCAGGATGACCGTGGCCGGGTCGCCGAGCAGCGCGGCGGCAATCCCCAGCCGCTGGCCCATGCCCAGGGAGAACGCACCCACGCGCTTCCTCGCCACAGAACCCAGGCCCGTCAGCTCGATGACCTCCTCCACCCGGCGGCGCGGGATGCCGTGTGTGTGGGCCTGCGCCATCAGGTGGGCGTAGGCGGTGCGGCCGGGATGCACCGCCCTGGCCTCCAGCAGCGCGCCGACCTCCTGCAACGGCGCGGCGTGCCGCGCGTAGCGGCGGCCGCCCACGGTGACCGTGCCCCCGGTGGGGGCGTCCAGCCCAATGATCAGCCGCATGGTCGTGGACTTGCCCGCGCCATTGGGCCCGAGGAAGCCGGTGACGGCACCGGGCCTGACCGTGAAGTCGAGCCGGTCCACCGCCGTCTTCTCCCCGTACCGTTTCGTCAGCTGATACGCCTCGATCATCGCGCCTCCGTGGCAGAACTCCGACGGACCCCGCCGGCCCGCGTCACCGCCCACGCTAGGCACGGGTGCCGCCCGCCCCGTAGTACCCGGGGGCCATCCGGAGCACGGGCGTCGTACCGCGGTACCACAGGCGGCAGGCAACGCTCGCCCGGCAGCTGTACACGCAGAGCATTCCGGTACGGACATCGCCACCATGCTCGGCGCAGTCCCGCCACTGTCTTCCGCCACCTCGACAGCGGTCCGGTACTTCAGTCGCCGAGCGGCCAGTGATCACCCCCGTGCCGAGCACGGGCCGGGATCACGTGCGCAGCAGCCGCTCGACGGCCTGCGCAGCCTCGGCGACCTTGTTCCGGGACACGTCCCCTCCCGCCGCCATGGCCTCGCGCACGCAGTGCTCCAAGTGGCCTTCCAGCAGTTGCATGGCCACCGCCTGGAGAGCCTTGGTGGTCGCCCCGACCTGGGTGAGCACGTCGATGCAGTACTGATCCTCCTGCACCAGGCGCTGCAGGCCGCGGATCTGGCCCTCGATGCGACGGAGTCGCTTGAGGACGGCGTCCTTGTCGTCGTGGTAGCCCGGTGACGCCTGCTCGACCTCGGCTTGCTCAAGCTGCCTCATACCCCCCAAAGGTATTACCTGGCGGCGCCGGACGGAAGCCGGACGCACCTCCCCGCAGGAGGCCCGGGGTCCGGCTGCAAGGGCCTGAGCCTGCCGGGCAGTCGAAGGCTCCTCCTGCCGCGCGCCCTCCCCGCCGTCCCACCGCCCCCTTGCGGTCGCTCATCGCCGACCCGCCCTGCCTGGCGTGACTCGACAGGTGGCCAGGCGGGTCGGCCCGGCGTCTCCCGGTGCCGCGGACGGCGTGTTCCGTCGCCCCGGCTCGGCGTGGTTGCTGCGCTGCCTGTATCACGTCCGGCCGGTCAATCGGCGGCTGACAGGACGGGGATGGACGTCATGAACGACGACAACGAGTGCGCCGGGCACCTGTCGAAGCAGTCTCGGCTCACGCGCGTGCGGCAATCGGCCCGCAGGTGGCAGACCGGGCAGCTTGTGCGGCGCTGGGGGCGCCGGCTCTCTTCGGGGCACTCAGTCGCCCACCAGTGAGGAGCTTCCAGGCATTTCAGGCTGTGTACGTTGGCGATGAATACGGCAAAGCGAGTCGCTGCACCCATCGCGCATCAACATCAAACGCCCACTCGGAAGCTGTGTCCTACCTTCTCTCCGCGGGTCACCGCGCCGGGAAGCTTCGCATCGGTGAAACCCGAGAGCCCGGCCGGTGTCGTGGCGGGGGCTCCACTGACACCGGCCGGGCGTTCGCAGGGCGACGGTTACTGGTGACGTGCGGCATCCACGTCGGCAGTCGGCGCGAGGCCGGGCCGGTGGCCGTCTGCGTCCGTGGCACCTGTGCCGCGGACCACGGACAGGAAGTCCCGCAGCGTGACGAGCTTGAGGCCCGTCCGGCGGGCCTGCTCCATGTGGTTGCGCTCCGGATAGGAGTAGTACGAGCCGCCCTCCGGCTGGGGCCGCGCCTCGTCGAGGAGGCGGTCGAAGTCGGACAGGACCTCGTCCAGTATCCCGACTCCCGCACGGTTGACCCAGGAGTCGTTGAACAGGACACTGCGGCCCGCGGGCGGGACGGTGGTGCGCTGGGCGAGGACCGGGCCCGCGTCGATCTCCCGGTTCTCGATCAGATGGGCCGAGATGCCGAAGGGTGTGCCCGGCTCCAGGGCGCTGAAGAGGGTGGGGAACAGGCCGCGGCAGTGCGGCAGGTAGGCGGCGTGGACGTTGATCACCGCACGCTTGGGGGCGGCGATCACGCGTTCGCGGATGATCTGGTCGAACCAGTAGATGACGATGAAGTCGAGGTCGGCAGCCTCCAGCCTGGCGGCCACCTCGGGCGAGTTCACGTTGCCGGTGTTGATGTACTCGATGCCGTGGGCCTCGCAGAGTTCCCGGACGCCACGGCGCGTGCTGCGGCCGCCGCGCAGGCGAGCGAGCAGCCGGTCGGCCCGGACCGCGGCGGGGTACAGCATGAACGAGTACGGCACACTGACCGGCAGGAGCGGCTCGAACGAATCGACGACAGCTCTCGGATGCCCGTACAGGGCAGGGCAGGATACCCCGGGGGTAACTGGCAACCAGCGGGCGCCACTCACCCCCACACGGCACTCGAGCGCTACCCGCGCCCCTCCATAAGACCCCGCATCCACGGCTCCGCAAGCGACTTATTAAGCTCCTTAGAAGCTCAGATCAAGCCGTCGTGAAGGAGGCAGCCGTGGCCCCACCGGCACGCCGCACGCATTCCGTCCCCGCGGTGCCACCGGCGGACCGAGGCGTCAGCCGCACACGGGGTCGTCTCCAGGTCAGGCGGCGGGCGGCGGGCCTGGTCGCGGCCGCCCTGCTGCTGACCGCGTGCGGGACGGGTACGACATCCGGCTCGTCGGACACCAAGAACGCAGACGCGACCGGCACCCGTCAGGCACTCACCCAGTACCCGCCCGGCAAACGGACCGCGGCCCCGATGCTCAGCGGAAAGACGATCACCAGCGGCCGACTGGACCTCGCCGATCTGCGCGGCAAGGTGATCGTGCTCAACGTGTGGGGTTCCTGGTGTGCCCCGTGCCGGGCCGAGGCACCCGACCTCAAGAAGGCGTCCGAGGAGACATATGACCTCGGCGTGCGGTTCGTCGGCATCAACACACGGGACAACGACGCGGCCGCGAAGGCCTTCGAGCGGAACTACGGCATCACGTACCCCAGCTTCCGCGACCCCGACGGCAAGCTCCTCCTGGGATTCGACGGACGCATCCCGCTGTCCGCGGTTCCCAGCTCCGTGATCATCGACCGTGACGGACGAATCGCCGCCCGCATCATCGGCCCGACGACCTACACCACGCTGAGCGAGCTGGTGAAGGGCATCGCCGCGGAGAAGAACAGCGGAGGTGCGGCCAAGTGACACTCGCCGCCGGCGTCGGGGAGACGGTCCTGGCGGGCCCGCTGCTCCTCGCCCTCCTGCTGGCTCTCGCCGCGGGAGCCCTGTCCTTCTTCTCCCCCTGCTGTCTGCCCCTGGTTCCGGGTTACCTCTCGTACGTCGCCGGCATGTCCGGCGCGGGTGCCACCGATGCGGCGAGGCGAACCGCCCGGTGGCGCGTCCTGGTCGGCTGCCTGCTCTTCGTCGTCGGTTTCGCCGCCGTCTTCACCAGCTACGGCGCGCTGTTCGGCGGAGCGGGCGCCGTACTGCTGGTGCACCAGCGCACGCTCGGCATCGTGCTGGGCTCGCTCACCATCGTGCTGGGCCTGGTCTTCGCCGGGCTCCTCGACAAGCTGCCGCCGGCCGGATTCAGCTGGCGCCCCTCTTTCCGGCCCGGCGCGGGCCTCGCGGGCGCGCCGGTGCTCGGAGCCCTCTTCGCGATCGGCTGGACACCGTGCATCGGCCCCACGCTCGCGGCCGTCCTGTCCCTGGCGGCGGACAGCGCGAGCGCCGGGCGCGGGGCCGTCCTCTCGTTCACGTACAGCCTCGGCCTCGGCATTCCCTTCCTGCTCGCGGCGGCGTCGTTCGACGGCGCGATGCGGCGCTTCACGTGGGCGCGGCGGCACGCGCGGGCCGTGATGCGCTTCGGCGGAGTGCTGCTGGTGGCGGTGGGAGTCATGCAGGTGACCGGCTGGTGGGGGCAGCTCATCGCCCAGCTCCAGACACTCATCACCAGCTTCCAGCTCCCGCTGTGACCCGCCCGCCGCTTTGGAGAACAGGCCAGTTCTCCGCCCGGAGAAGACGCCGAGCTTGACCGGCATGGGCGACTCCTGCTCATCGTCCCGTCCCGGCAGCGCCAGAAGCGGCCCCGCCAAGTCGGCGGACCGCCATCGCCCGCATCGCCGCAGACCAGGGCAAGCGGCGTCTCTCAGGCGTCGGATTCGCCGCCGCCCAGCGAAGACGGCGAGGAGGCCGACGCCTGGGGTCACACCCCCGGCGCCTCGTCGCGGAGCGTCGAGGCCGGCAGCGGTTCCGCCGGCTGCGGAGCCTCCCGTTGCAGCAACCGCATCATCCTCCGCGCCAGGAGGGGGTCCACCGGCAGCGCGTGCGCCGCGAACCAGCGGGCCGCTTCAGGCGCCGGCGACGGCTCCACGAACTCCGGTCCGGCGAAGTCGTCCAGGGGCGGGTCGTACACATACCCGCTCACCACACCGCACCGCTCCAGACGCGCCACCAGCCCGTCCCGGTCGCGCACCATCAGGGGTACGCGGAACAGCGGCGGCACATGGCGGTCCTCAACCCCCTCCGCGACCGCGCCCCGCACACCCGCGGCGGCCCACACCGTGCCGCCCAGCAGCCTCGTCCCCGCACGGCGCCGGGACAGGTCCGCGTCAAGGCCGCTCATCCGCCGCCGCAGCGCGTGCCGCAGAAGGCGTCCGTGCTCCCTGCGGTATCCGTGCAGATCGACTCGAACCCAGCGATCGAAGGCCATCAGGTCCGGTCTGCGGCCCGCCGCCTCCCGCAGGTGCCGTTCGTGCAGCTCCATACGGAAGTGCTCACGTTCCAACAGCCCCAGGGCGCACATGGTCCGCCACACGGGCCGGACCAGATGGAGCCGCTGTACCGCGGAGCGCGCGACAGGACGCAGGGCGGCCGCCAGGTCCTGACGCAGCTGTCGCGGCGCCAGAAGCTCATCGCGCAGGTCCTCCAGCGCCTTGCGGTCCCCTGGATCCTCCGGCGCCAGGAATCCGCCACCGGTCGCCCCCGCATGCTTGCCCAGGCTGAAGGCCGCGGCCGTTCCGAAGGTGCCGATCGGGCGGTCGCCCACCGTGGTGCCGATCGCATGTGCCGCGTCCTCCAGGAGAGGGATGCCCATGCGGTCGCACCGCGTGCGCAGCCCGCCGGCGTCGTCCGGCATCCCGTAGAGGTTGGTCGTCAGGACGGCGTCAACGCTGCGCCAGGTCGATTCCGGCACCGCGCGGACGTCGATGTTCCCGTCCCGGGGGGACACAGGCGCCAGTACGGGGCGCAGCCCCGCCGCCAGCACGACGAACAGCATCACGTCGTCGTTGACCGGCGACATCAGCACGCTTCCACCGAGAGCGCACCAGCGGCGCAGTGCCAGGTACACAGCCAGTCGGCACGACGGGACGTACACACATGCCCGGCCGAGCCGCTCGCGCATCAGATCCTCGAGGGCGCCGCCGGCCGAGAGCGACGGACGTGGTGGCTCTCCCGACCGCACAGCTCCCCCTTTGCTTCGGTATGGCATCCCGAGACCTCCGGGGGCCCGGAGAGGTGCGCGATGACCGGCTCCCAACCGGTGATCCCTGCGCGAGGCCTCGATGGTGGGATGTGAACGAGAACACTAATTACGTTAGTAAGTGAGGGCAAGGATGCCACGCCCGACCCGCACGCGAAGGCCCCACCACCGACATCGCCGACCGAACCACAATCGGCCACACCCGCCCCCACCCCGGAACGCGACAGCGAGCAAGTCGTCACCTTCCGCACGCGGCCGCACGCGACTGGCGCCGACTTCCCGCATTATCTAAACTTCTTAGTAGATTGCAGTGGGCTCGTCGAGCGACCCACAACCCACCGGGAGGAGACACTCATGCCTCAGTTTCTGTATCCGCTGCTCCTCCTGGCCTGCCCGATCGGCATGGGCCTGATGATGTGGCTCATGATGCGAGGAGGCTCGCATCCCTCGCGGCGGAACGAATCGGCATCGACCCCGACCGAGCTGGACGAGCTCCGCAAGGAAATCGCCGAGCTGCGCTCCGCACAGGCCACCCGGAAAGACACGCACGAAACCCTCCAGAACTGATCTTCAGCCCCATGGCCGCGCCGGCGATTCTGATCGGCGGCCTGCTCCTGGTCGCGATCTTCTACGACATCTGCCGACTGATCGGCACTTACCAGAGTCGGCGCCCTCCCCTCGCCCGCCTCAGGGGGAGACGCTCGGCGCTTGAGGCCGAGGAGCGGTGGTGCACAGGCCTGCTCCTGCACGGACACATCGACGCGAGCTCCTACCGGCGACGCATGAGCGGCCTTGCCCACGGTCAGCGCGTCGTCGACCCTCGGCCGCGCCCCTGATCGACTCCTTCATTGCTACTAATCCAATTAGTGATTTAGCATGGCCGTCCGCCGCCGGCCGGCGGCCATCACGAGGCGCTCCCCGTTCGCCGGGCCCTCCGGTCGGCGGCCCGATCCCGAGGAGCAGCCCATGCGCACCTGGCCCGCCCGCAGATGGGTCGTGGCAGTCGCGGTCACAGTGATCGCCGCACTCGTCATCGGCGTGCCGACGGGCGTGGTGCCGACCCCCTTCTACACGCGGATGACTCCGGTGTTGTGGTGGAACTACCCGGTGTGGCTGGTCAGTTCCGTGCTGGAGGGGCTCCTGGTGGCCACGTACGTCCGTATCGGCCCGGCCGACGTCCCCGCGGCCGGGCCGCCCGAGCGTCCCCGTACCGTTCGCGCCCTCGGTGCGGGACTGCTGTCGGCGTTCGCGGTCGGCTGCCCGATCTGCAACAAACTCGTGGTGCTGGCCATCGGTGTCAGCGGCGCCCTGACGTTCTTCGCGCCGGTGCAGCCGGTGCTCGCCGTGGCTTCGGTTGCCCTGCTCGTCCATGCGCTGGTCCGGCGGCTGCGCACCGCGAACGTCTGCGCAGTGCCTTCGTGAGGGCCGCTTCACCGCGCGTGGCCCGCCCCGGTGCGGCCACGCTCCGGTCCTGGGCGGCGGCCTCCTCCGGTGGGCTGCTTCTCTACGCCTCGTTCCCGCCGGTCGGGTGGTGGTTCCTGGCCCCGCTCGGTCCGGCTCTGCTGATCCTGGCGGTGCGCGGACGGCGCGCCCGGTCCGCCTTCGCCGCTGGCGGGATCTTCGGCATCGCCTTCCTCGCCCCGCTGATCGTCTGGCTGGCGAACCTCGGTCTGGTCCCGTGGCTCACCCTCACGGCCATCCAGGCCATAGTCTTCGCACTCGCCGCGATGCCGCTGCCCCGCTTGATCGCGCTGCCGGGCTGGCCGCTGTACACCGCCGCGTGGTGGGTGGCCCTGGAGGCGGTACGCGGCCGGGCTCCGCTCGGCGGCTTCCCCTGGGGACGGCTGGCCTTCGGGCAGGCGGATGCCCCCTATGCCGACTGGGCCGCTGTCGGCGGCGGCCCAGCCCTCTCCTTCGCCGTCGCGTTCCTGGGATCGCTCCTGGTGTACGGCCTGACGGAGTGGCGCGGCGGCCGCCGGCACATCAGCGCGGCCGTATGCCTCGGCATGGCCACCCTGATCGCGACACCGCTCGCCCTCCCTGCCCCGGGGACATCCGGGCCGAGCGCCGTGGTCGCCGTCGTCCAGGGCAACGTCGAACGCGAGCGCACGCTTCAGGAGCAGGCCCGGGTGCGCAACGTCGCACAGAACCACGCCCGCGAGACCAAGGCCCTGGCCGACGCCGTACGCCGCGGCGAGGTCCCGCGGCCGGATGTCGTCCTGTGGCCGGAGAACTCCCTCGACGGCGACCCGGGACGCGATCCGGAGCTCGGCTCCCTCGTCGCCGACTCGGTCCGCGAACTGGACAGCCCCCTCCTCATCGGCGCCATGCTGGAAGCCCCCCGCGCCCGGGCCTACAACGCCGGTCAGCTGTGGCTGCCCGGCCAGGGCCCGGTCTCCTGGTACGCCAAGCGCCAGCTCGTCCCCTTCGGCGAGTACATCCCGGCCCGCTCGCTCCTCGGCGGCCTCGGCGCGCTCCAGCTCATCCCCCGCGACCTCCTGCCCGGTACTTCCACGGCCCCGCTGGCGGCCGGGCGGGTACTGCTCGGTGACGTGATCTGCTACGAGATCGCGTACGACGACCGGGTCCGCGACACCGTACGGGCGGGCGCCAACCTCCTCGTCGTCCAGACGAACAACGCGACGTACGAGCGCGGTCTCCAGGCCGGGCAGTCCGAGCAGCAGCTGGCGATGGCCCGCATCCGCGCGATCGAGTACGGACGGGCGGTCGCCCTCGCCTCGACGAGCGGGGTGAGCGCCGTCGTCGGGCCGGACGGACAGGTCATGGACCGGCTGGGGACCTGGCGTGGCGGCCACCTGGTGGAGCGGGTGCCGCTCGCTTCGGGGCTCACCCTCTCCGAGTGGCTCGGTGTGTGGCCCGAGGTGCTGCTGGGGGCGCCCGTTCTCGTCGGTCTGGCGCTCTCGCTGCGTCGCTCGCGGCGCGCCGCAGCCGCAGCTCAGGCGCCTGCTTCCAGGCCCGAGCATGACCAACCGTTTACTAAGCTACTTAGCTGAATCTCTTATAGTGCAGGTATGGAACTCGCCGCACTGCCCAGCCCGTCGACCGGAGTCCTGTACCTGGGCCCGGTCCCGCTCAGGGCGTACGCCTTCTGCATCATCCTGGGCGCCTTCGTCGCCGTCTGGCTCGGCACGCGCCGCTGGGTGGCGCGCGGCGGCAAGAAGGAGACGATCGCGGACATCGCCATCTGGGCGGTGCCCTTCGGGCTCGTCGGTGGCCGCCTGTACCACGTGATCACCAGCCCGGACGCGTACTTCGGGGAGGGCGGCGAGCCCATCAAGGCCCTGTACATCTGGGAGGGCGGCCTCGGTATCTGGGGCGCCATCGCGCTGGGCGGCCTGGGCGCGTGGATCGGGTGCCGCCGGCACGGGGTTCCGTTCCCCGCGTACGCGGACGCGGTCGCGCCCGGCATCGCGCTCGCGCAGGCGATCGGGCGTTGGGGCAACTGGTTCAACCAGGAGCTCTTCGGCCGCCCCACCTCCCTCCCCTGGGGCCTGGAGATCTCTCCCGACAAGCGGCCCGAAGGCTACGAGAACGTGGCGACGTTCCACCCCACCTTCCTCTACGAGTCGCTGTGGGACGTGGGCGTCGCGGTGCTGGTCATCTGGGCCGGAGCGCGCTTCGCCCTCGGTCACGGGCGGACCTTCGCGCTCTACGTGGCCGCCTACACCGCGGGCCGGTTCTGGATCGAGTACCTGCGGATCGACGAGGCGCACCAGTTCCTGGGCCTGCGGCTGAACAACTGGACCTCGATCGTGGTGTTCGCCGGCGCCGTCACCTACCTGGTGATCTCGGCCCGTCGGCGCCCCGGCATGGAGGACATCGCGCAGAACGACACCGGGGCGGACGCCCCCGCGGCAGAGAAGGCGAGCGCATGAGCGGCAGCAACAGCATCAAGCACAGCAAGCTCAAGATCGGGAAGGTGCACACCCGGTCCGTGCCCAACAGGATCTTCGGATGGTCCCTGTTCGGGCTGAGCCTGGTGGTCATCGTGGTGAACTGGATAGAGGAGTTCAGCGAGTTGGAAGTGCTCCCCGGCGGCCACTCCTTCTTCTACCTGGGGGGCGGCATTGTCGCGGCCGCCATCGGACTCTGGAGGGCGGGCGTCATGGACGCCAAGTCGTAGCCGGAGCAGACCTTGCCCACACCCCGAACAGCGTGGCTCTCTTGTGTGTGGCGACCCCGTGGCCAGGGCCGCTCGCCTGCCGCCTGGGGGATGGGCGACTGGCCCCAGCGTCCACACAACGGCCCTCTCGTCGGACCGCCGACGGACGACCGAGGTCACATCCGCGTCAACCGGCGCAGGGCGAGGGCGAGTTCGCCGAGCCTCGCGTCGCGGGGTCTTCCGGGTCCGAACGGGCTGCGGTCAGCAGGCAGTTCCTGGCGTGGTCGTCGAGCAGGCCCAGGGCGACCTCCTGAAGCGCCCGGGTGACGGCGCCGATCTGGGTGAGGACGTCGATGCAGTACCGGTCCTCGTCGACCATGCGCGCCACCCCGCGCACCTGGCCCTCGATCTTGTGCAGCCGGGACAGGTGATCGGCCTTCTGGCTGTGGTGCCCCGTTCGGACACCCGCGGGCGGAGACCGCGACCGGAGGCTGTAGTCATCGCCGTGCGCCGCCTCTCCGTCTCTCCGCGTGACCTGCGCTGTCGGTGGTGGGCGAGCCAGGCGGCGGCGATCAGGGCGGTTCCTGCCGCGAGGAACAGCCATGCCCTGGGGGTGCCCGCGGTGGTGCCGGTGGCGGCCGTGCCCCGCCTGCGGCGATCAGCGCGCCGCCGCAGCACAGACCGATCAGGGACAGCCCGGTCCCGAGCAACGTGACCACTGTGCCCAGCGCGGCAAGGGCGGCCGTGAGCGGTCGGCCCGCGATCCGGTGGGCCAGGCCGCCCGTCTGGTTGGAGTTGGCGGGCGCGGCGCTCATCGGACGCTTCCTGGTGCGGTTCTGCGAGGGCGGGTCAGCAGCAGGGGCCGTCGGATTCCCGTTGCTGGTCGGAAGGGCGGCAGCCGGGACGGGCTGCGGCACGTCGTCGTGCGCGTGGACGGTGCGCTGTTCCGAGAGCGAAGGCGGTGGCGGAGCACACGTGCGGTCACGGCGAGACCAATGATCGCTGCGGACACGGCAACGAGGATGGTATGGGCCTGGATCCAGGTGGAGACCGTGGCGGAAAAGCGGGCCAGGCCCCCCGAACTGGTGGCAGTGCCGTTGGTGGCTGTCGGGTACCAGTACCAGGCCAGGTGGGCGCCGGTGGCGACGAGGACGGCGGCGGTGACGCGGGGGCCGTAGCGGGCGATCATCAGCAGGGCGACGCCGAGCCCGGCGGTGGCCGTGCCGGCGCCGGAGGCCTCCCTGCTGCGGCCGGGGGCCGGTGGGTCGCAGGCATGGGCGGGGTGCTCCTTGCGGGTCTCAGCCCTAGTTGCCGGGGATACGGGTGCAGCAGGTCAGGGCGGCGGCGTTGTCCGCGGCCAGCGAACGGGCCAGGACGACCAGGTCCGCCACGCGCGGGTCGCCGACGGAGTAGCGCAGCTTCTTGCCGTCCCGGCGGGCGGTGACGTAGCCGCAGTCCACGAGACAGGACAGGTGCACCGAGACGCGCGGCTGGGAGATTCCGGCGTGCTCGACGCACTCGGCACTGGTGCGCTCGCCGCGCAGGATGAACTCCAGCAGCTTCAGCCGGGTGGGGTCCGACAGGGCGCGGAAGAACTTGGCCACCGTGTCCAGATGGGTGCAGGGCACCTCATCGGCAGCCGACGCCGCCGGGGCGGGGGTGTTAAGGCGCTGGGGCATACGGGTGGCCTCCACAACTGGAACTATTCGCATGTCCGTATAGTATGGCGGCAATGAGATATTCGGCAAGACGCATAGCAGCGGGCCTGGAATCCCGGGCTCCGCAGGAGAAGGCGGCATCGTGACCACGACGGAATCCGGCTACGACCTGGCGGTCATCGGCTCCGGCTCGGCGGCGTTCGCCGCCGCCATCGCCGCCACCAATCAGGGCAGGCGGGTGGTGATGGTCGAGCGCGGGACCACCGGCGGTACCTGCGTCAACGTCGGCTGCGTGCCGTCCAAGGCGCTGCTGGCCGCCGCCGAGGCCCGCCACGGCGCCGCTGCGGCGGGACGGTTCCCCGGACTCGCCCCGGCCGACGTCCCGGTCGGCTTCCCGGCGCTGATCGGCGGCAAGGACGCCCTGGTCGCACAGTTGCGCACGGAGAAGTACACCGACCTGGCCGCCGACTACGGCTTCGAGATTGTGCACGGCACCGCCACCTTCACCGGGACCACCGAGGCCCCGGCCTTGGACGTCGCGCTGAACGGCGGTGGCGCCCGCCGGATCAAGGCCGCGCACTACCTGATCGCGACCGGCTCCGCCCCCTGGGCCCCGCCCGTCGACGGCCTGGAGGAGGCGGGATACCTGACCTCCACCACGGCGATGGAGCTCGACGCGCCGCCGGAGTCGATGGTGGTGGCCGGCGGGAACGCGGTCGGCCTGGAGCAGGCCCAGCTCTTCGCCCGCCTCGGCACCCGCGTGAGTGTCGTCGAGGCCCTGGACCGGCTGGCCCCGTTCGAGGAACCCGAAGTCTCCGCCGCGATCGAGGAGGTCTTCGCCGACGAGGGCATCGCCGTGCACACCGGCGCCGCGCTGGCCGCCGTCCGGCGTGACGAGCACGGCTACACCGTCACCGCCCGCCGCGGCGAAGCCCTCACCGAGCTGCGGGCCGAGCAGCTGCTGATCGCCACCGGCCGCCGCCCGGTCACTGCGGGGCTGAACCTCGACACCGTGGGGGTGAAGACCGGGACGCGCGGCGAAGTCGTCGTCGACGACCACCAGCACACCACCAACGAGCGGATCTGGGCCGCAGGGGACGTCGCTGGAGGCCCGCAGTTCGTGTACGTCGCCGCCGCCCAGGGCACCCTGGCCGCCGACAACGCCCTCGCCGGGGCGGGCCGCACCCTGGACTACACCGCGCTGCCCCGGGTCACCTTCACCAGCCCGGCCATCGCCGCGGTGGGGATGACCGACGCCCAGGTGGCCGAGGCCGGGCTGCGCTGCGACTGCCGCACCCTGCCGCTTCAGCATGTGCCCCGCGCTCTGGCCAACAGGGACACCCGCGGCCTGGTCAAACTCGTCGCCGACGCCGACACCGGTCGCGTGCTCGGCGTCCACGTGATCGCCGACGGCGCCGGCGACCTCATCACCGCCGCCACCTACGCGATCACCGCCGGGATGACCGTCGACCAGCTCGCCCACACCTGGGCCCCGTACCTGACCATGGCCGAAGCCCTCAAGCTCGCCGCCCAGACCTTCACCAGCGATGTCGTCAAGCTCTCCTGCTGCGCCGGCTGAGAGCGCCCTGACCGATGCGGAGGCGTTCATGGGTGCGAAGCGAGCCCGGCCGATGACGGTCGGAGAGCTCTCCCGCCGCACCGGCGTGACCGTCAAGGCCCTGCGTGAGTACACCGACCTCGGCCTGATCTACACCCTCGGCCGCAGCCCGGCCAACTACCGCCTGTACGACACCGACGCCCTGTGGTGCGTGCGGTTCATCGGCGAACTGCGCGGCCTCGGGCTGACCGTCGCCGAGATCCGTGAGCTGACCGCCGCCGGGGAGGACGGCGCCGGGCGAGAGATCGGTTCGTATCTGGCCGAGCTGCTGCACCGCTCCCGCGAGCGGCTGCGGGAGCGCATCGCCGCCCAACAGCAGATCCTGGACCGCATCGAGAAGTTCGAGACCGAGCACCAGCAGCATCTCGCCGAGGGCGACCTGTGCTGGGCCGGTGATCCGCGCGGCTGCGAGACGCGGGCTTGACCCTCACCCCTGGGGCAGACCCTACGGTCGGTGGCATCGGACCCATCCACGCACAGGGAAGGGAAGGGAAGGACCCGCTGTGGACACCGACACCCGCAAGCTCGCCACCCGCTTCACCGACACCGTCAACCGCGCCCCGGGCGTGAAGCTCTCGCTCCTGCGCCCCCTACTGACGTTGCTGGCAAGCGGTGAGCCGGTCACCCTCGACCAGCTCGCCGCCCAGGCCGACCGCACCGTGGACGAGATCCGTCAGGCACTGGCCGACATGCCCGACACCGAATACGACACCGCTGG
This sequence comes from Streptomyces sp. P17, assembly GCF_032436805.1. Lineage (NCBI taxonomy): Bacteria > Bacillati > Actinomycetota > Actinomycetes > Kitasatosporales > Streptomycetaceae > Streptomyces > Streptomyces sp. P17. Next base: position 108,033 of record NZ_JAVRBF010000014.1, read on the forward strand.
CCGCATCATCGGCAACGGCCTCACCCACAACCCCACCCCGCACCGCTACCAGACCGGCGGCCGCACCCTCTACGCCTGGTGCGCCATGGACACCCTCGTCTTCCCGGCCATCATCGGCCACACCGCCCAGGTCACCTCCCCCTGCCGGGCCACCGGGGAACCGGTCCGCCTCACCGTGACCCCCGACGGACCCACGCACGTGGAGCCGACTACGGCCGTCGTCTCCGTGGTCACCCCCGACGCACCGACCTCGGTCCGCGCCGCCTTCTGCAACCAGGTCCACTTCTTCGCCGGCGCCGACGCCGCCAATGACTGGTTGGGCGAGCACCCCGACGCGCAGGTCTTGCCGGTCGCCGACGCCTTCGAGGTCGGACGGCCCATCATCGAGCAAGTCCTCGCCGGCAACGCCCAGGGCGGCTGCTGCTGAACCGGCCTCGCACCGCCCCGGCGGGCCATGCCCCGCCGGGGCGGGACAACCGGCATGCCCAGGGTGCGCCACTCCTGCCTGGCGGACGCCTACCCGGACTTCTTGACCATGGTCTTGCCGCAGCAGCACGTCGGGCTCTGCCGACCGGTGCAGGTCGGCGGGGCCGCCTTGGTCACGGTCAGCTCGCACCCGCATGCCGCATCGGGGCAGCGGTAGACCTCGCCTTCGCGGAACGGCATGGTCATCACCTCCCTCGTCACGCTCTCCATCCGTACGTGCCCGACGCTAGAACCTGACCCCTGGGGCAAGGTCAACACTGGGGGTAGGAGGTGGCGGACGTGACGCTGCGGGCACTGACCATCGGGCAGGCAGCCCAGGCCGCGGGACTGCCCCGCAAAGCGGTGCGGGTGTACGAGGCCAAGGGGCCGCGTTCATCTCGGCCATCGCCATGTACTTCCAGGTGCCCTCCGCCCGCGCCACCGACCGCCGCCTGGTGCTGGCCGGGAGGCTCCCGCCCACCGCACACCCTGCGCGAGCTGGAACACCGCGACCGCGGGCACCGGGAGGCGTCATGACCAGCCACCGCCCCGAACGTGCTGCCGCCGCCGGCCCGGAGACCGCCACACCACAGTCCGCTCGTCCTGGCCGGCTGCGGCGGGCCGTCGACGCGATCGACGAACGCATGGGCATCAAGGCGCTGGCCTGTCCGATGTCCGAGCACGCCAACAACCTGACCTGGAGCCTGGGCGGACTGACCGTCGTGTCCTTCGTGACGCTGCTGGTCACCGGGATCTACATCGCGCAGTTCTACTCACCGACCCCAAAGGACGCCAACCAGTCCGTGCGCGACCTGGTCACCGACGTCTGGCTTGGCTGCTTCGCCCGCGGCCTGCACTACTGGCCGGCGCAGGCGATGTTCGTCCTCGCCCTGCTGCACCTGCTCCGTGTCTTCTTCCACGCCTCTTTCAAGAAGCCGCGCGAGGGCAACTGGATCACCGGCAGCGCCATGTTCCTGCTCACCTTCCTCGCGATCTTCACTGCACGGTCATCCAGTGGGACCAGGAAGGGTACGAGGCGCTGGTCCACAACCTGGACGTCGCCAAGCTGCTCGGCGGCGCCGGCATCTGATTCGCCCCCGAGTTCACCGACCGGGTGCCGATCGTGCTGCGCCCGTACACCGTGCACGCGGTCATCGGCCCCGGGCTGATCGTGCTGCTCCTCGTGTGGCACGCGCTGCTCGTCAAGCGGTATCGAGATCACCCGCCCGCTGTGGATGTTCTGGTGGTACTTCCCCCTGGAGGAATGGTTCGGAGTCGCCTCCATCGCCTACGTCATCGCCGGCGTCTTCGGACTGATCTTCCTGGTGCCCTTCCTCGACCGCGGCCCGAAACGCCTCTGGCGGGAGCGGAAGACGGCCACGGCCACCGCTGTCGTCCTGCTTCTCGTACTGGCCGCCATCACCGTCAACGTGTGGGTCAACAACCCCAAGGGGCACTGATGTACGCCGCCGACCCGCGGCGCGCCCCGCGCTGGTTCTGGACCCTGCTCGCCCTCGCCGTACTCGCGATGGGCGACCTCTACCAGGGCCTGCGCGCCGCGCCAGGTCCCGGAACCGGCCTCCTCGTGGCGGGCAGCGCCCTCGTCCTCATCTCGTCCACCGTCCAGGCCGCCCGGATCCTGACCGCACTTACCGGCCCGCCCCGGCTCCACGCACACCGGAGTCATCACCCCACGGACGTGCGCCGAGAGTAGCGGGCGAGCCGCGCACTCGCACAGGAATACTAAAACCATTAGTTTGTGGGCAAGGGCCACGGGCGATGCTCCCCACGCATCCCCGTCACTCGAAGGAGGAGTGCCCGTGCAGCATCACGCGGATCGTCCGACGGATCACCGCAAGGAGCGCAGCACGGCTGTGCTCGAACTGGGCGGGCTTCGCTGGGCGTCCCAGCAGAACGTCGCCGCCTCCGTCCTGGGGCGCCGACCAGGGGTGCTGGAGGTCGAGGTCAATCCGGTGTCGGAGACGGCGAACGTGGTCTTCGACCCGAACCTCACCTCGCTGGCCGAGCTGCGCCGCTGGGTGGAGGAGTGCGGCTACCACTGCGCTGGCCAGTCCGTTCCGGCCCACCTGTGCGATCCGATGGCCGAACCGGACCCGCCGCATCCCCACGCAACGCACGGCCACGTGGGCCATGAGGGGCATACGGCGGTCACCGAGCCGCCGACTCCCCCTGCTCACGCGGAACATGTCACCCACGCCGAGCACGAGGCGCACGCCGCACCGGAGGCGATGCCCTCTCCGCACGAGGTGATGGGCCACGGCGGGCACGAGGGCATGTCGATGGCGGCGATGGTGGCGGACATGCGCAACCGCTTCCTCGTCGCCGTGCTCTTCTCCATCCCCATCGTCATCTGGTCACCGATCGGCGAGGACGTCTTCGGACTCGACGTACCGGTCCCGTTCGGCCTGCGCGAAGACGTGTGGGCACTCCTGCTCAGCCTGCCGGTGATCTTCTACTCGTGCACGATCTTCTTCGACGGCGCCGTACGCGCGCTCCGCGCCCGCACCCTGGACATGATGGTGCTGGTCGCGGTCGCCGTGGGCTCCGGTTGGCTGTACTCGCTGATCGTCACGCTCACAGGCGGCGGCGACGTCTTCTACGAGGCGGCCACCGTGCTGGCCTCCTTCGTGCTGCTCGGCCACTGGTTCGAGATGCGCGCCCGCGGCGGCGCCAACGACGCCATCCGCACCCTGCTCAACCTGGCCCCGCCCAAGGCACTGGTGCTGCGCGACGGCGAGCCGGTCGAGATACCCACCGCCGAGGTCCTCGTCGGTGACCTGCTGCTGGTCCGCCCCGGCGCGAAGATCGCCGTCGACGGGGTCGTGGAGGAGGGCGAGAGCGAGGTCGACGAGTCGATGGTCACCGGCGAGAGCCTGCCGGTGCACAAGGCTCCCGGCTCCCAGGTCGTCGGCGCGACCATCAACGCCAACGGCACCCTGCGCGTGCGGGCCACCAAAGTCGGCGCCGACACCGCGCTCGCCCAGATCGTCCAGCTGGTGCAACAGGCCCAGAACTCCAAAGCCCCTGGACAGCGGCTCGCCGACCGGGCCGCCTTCTGGCTGGTCTTCGTCGCGCTGATCGGCGGAGCCGCGACCCTGGCCGTCTGGCTGCTGGCCACCGACCGCTCGCTCGGCACGGCCATGCTGTTCGCCATCACGGTCGTGGTCGTCACCTGCCCCGACGCCCTGGGTCTGGCCACCCCCACCGCGATCATGGTCGGTACCGGGCTGGGCGCCCAGCGGGGCGTGCTGTTCAAGAACGCCGTCGGCCTGGAAACCTCGGCACGTATCCAGACCGTCGTCATGGACAAGACCGGGACCCTGACCAAGGGCGAACCCGAGGTGACCGATGTGGTCACCGTCGACGGGACGGCTGAGAGCGAACTGCTGCGGCTGGTGGCCGCGGTGGAACGGGAGTCCGAGCACCCGCTGGCCGAGGCCGTCGTCCGGTACGCCGAGGCCCACGGCGTGGACGCGGTGCGCGCCGAGCGGTTCGAGAACGTCCCCGGGCACGGCGCCATCGCCGACGTCGACGGTCACCGCGTGGTGGTCGGCAACCGCCGCCTGGCCGAGCGTGAGGGCATCGACCTGGGCGAACTCGACCAGCTCCGCAAGGAGTTGGCCACCACCGGCCGCACCGTCGTCACCGCCGCCGTAGACGGCCGCGCCGCCGGTCTCATCGGCATCGCCGACGCGCCCCGGGAGACCTCCCGGCAAGCCGTGGCCGAACTGCACGCCCTGGGCGTCGAGGTGGTCATGCTCACCGGCGACAACCAGGCCACCGCCGACCGCATCGCCGAACAGCTCGGCATCGACACCGTCATCGCCGAGGTCCTCCCCGGCGACAAGGCCGCCAAGGTCGCCGAACTCCAGGCGAGCGGCCGCAAGGTCGCCATGGTCGGCGACGGCGTCAACGACGCCCCCGCCCTGGCCCAGGCCGACCTCGGCATCGCCATCGGCGCCGGCACCGACGTCGCCATCGAGACCGCCGACCTCGTACTGATGCGCTCCGACCCCCTCGACGTTCCCACCGCCCTGCGCATCGGCCGCGGCACCCTGCGCAAGATGCGCCAGAACCTCGCCTGGGCCATCGGCTACAACTCCATCGCCCTGCCCATCGCCGCCGGCGTCTTCGAACCCGCCATCGGCCTGGTCCTGCGCCCCGAGATCGCCGCCCTGTCCATGTCCGGCTCCAGCATCATCGTCGCCGTCAACGCCCTCGCCCTCAAACGGCTGCGGCTGCCCGAAGCACCCACTCCGCCCGCCGAACCCGCGCCGCGTACACCCGTGGCTCCGACAACGGCCCACAGCTCCTGATGGGAACTGCCGAGTCGGAGAGACTCGGTGCCGTAGGAGTCGGACGGCAGTCGTTCAAGACGCGGTGCGTGCTCCGCGACAGCGTCACCTGCTGGAGAGTCTGCCGGGTAAAACCGGTCGCCCTGTGCGGCTTCGAGTTCGCGCGGTACGTCGGCAGTGTGCACTGTTCGTGGACGCCGCACCTGCGCGCGGCCGGCACTTCGCCCGGCTGCGACCTTCACCAGCTGGTCAGAGCTGCGGTGGGCGGTCGCCGGGCTCACTGGCGGAACCGGACAGCTGCAGACCGATGACCCCGACGATCACCAACGTGATCGAGAGGATCTTGAAGGGGGAGACCAGGTCGCCGAGGAAGGCCATGCCGTAGACCGCCGTGCCCGACGCGCCGATGCCGGTCCACACCGCGTACGCGGGGCCGACATCCAGCTTCTTCAGCGAGAGCGTCAGCAGACCGAAGCTGGCCAGCGCGAAAACGCAGAACCCGATGGTCGGCCAGAGCCGGGTGAAGCCGTCGGACAGCTTGAGGCTCACCGCGAAGCCGGTCTCGAACAGTCCGGCGACGATGACGAGCAGCCACGCCATGGCCATGTGCGAGCACCTCCACGCCTCGGGTCGGCAGGTCCAGCGACCGCCGCGCCGACCGGGTTCATCGTCTCGCGCGAGTATGCACTGGCCGGCCGCGGTTGTCGGCGACCCCGGGGCTCAGTCACGCTCGCGCCGTTCCCAGCCGGCGAGCAGCCGCCACGAGTACGACATTGACGCTCCGACTGTGCGCACAGCCGCTCCGGGCCCGCCGGAATCTCCTGCCGCGCTCCGGACGCCGGGCCGCGACGGCCAGTTGGCCTGGGGTGACCAGGCCCGACCCAGGTGCCGGCCGCGCGCAGGTGCGTCGTCACCGTGCGGCTCAGGACGCCAGGGGCGTCGACGGTACGTGGCAGTGTTGCCGACGACGTCGTACGCGAGGCCGCGAAAGGGCGGTTCGGCCGCCTGAGCGCCGGTGACGCCACCCGGGGCGTACCGTGCACTGCTGCTCCGCCCGCTCGGGGTGTCTCCGGCAGGTCGCACGGCCGCGTCCGCAATGCCGTGGAAGAGGCCTGGCCCGGGCCGGGGTTGCGCGCGGTCAGTGCAGGCCCGTACTCATCAACAGCTCCGCCCTGCCCTGCTGACGGATCTCCAGCACCACCAAGGCCCGGCCGAAGGTGATCCACCCCGCTCCCGGCCGTACGCGCAGCACCAGCCGGCGGCCCACGGCGGCCCCGGCCACCAGGCGGGCCACAACGGCGACCGCGACCAGCGGGAAGGCCCCGTCGTCCAGGGTGACCAGGAGGTCGTAGCGTACGCCGGAGGCCACTTGGAGCGTGTCGGCGGTGACCGGCTCGGCGGAGAAGCCTCTGAGGCTGAGCGGCGAGATCACCGCGCGGGTTGCGGCCCGGTTCCGGGGGCGAACGGATGGCGAGGAACGGCAGGTCCCGATCCCCGCTTGAGGGCGCGGGAGTCAGGCGAGACAGGCAGGCCCCGGGGATGGGCTCAGCCTAGCGTGATCCAGCCGTCCGGGATCCAGCCCTCCGCGTAGCCCTGGAGGAAGAGGTCGAGGTCGGCGATCGCCAGGTGCGTCATCTGTGCGGCGGCGTCGCCGTGCAGAAGCCACACCAGTTGCGCGCCGTCCCCCGGGGCGTGGAGGTCACCCCGCGCGGCGGCATGCGTGGTGAACAGGCGGCGTTCTGCCCGCTGTTGTGCTGAGTTGCCCGGCGCGACAGCGGGGATCCGGCCGGTGACCTTGCCGAATCGGAGCGCACCGGCAGGGGCCATCGCCCCAGCGAGGCGGTCGGCCGCCTGCCGGTACGGCTCGTCCGCCCGGCGCCGGGTGGTCGGCAGGTCCAGCCGCCGGCCGCCGCCTGGAGCGTCGCGGCGGATCAGCGCGATGCGGTGCGCGGGGTCGAAACAGGCCAGGAGAACGTCGCAGCCACAGCACCCACCCGGTGCATACATGCACATGACGTGAGCGTAGGGGCAGCTCCCGGCGCCGCGCGCGTCCAGGCGGGCAGGCGGGGGGATGCGCCACCCGCGCGGCGGCACGGAGCCCGTCAGTCAGCGGCGACGGAGTGGGGCAGTGCCGCAAGGCCGGGCCAGATCTGGAAGCCGAGGGCGGCCTCCAGGCGGGCGAGGGTGCCGAGGTCGGGCAGCACCTTGCCGTTGACGACCCGGCTGATGGTGGAGTGGGTAATTCCCGTAGCCTCGGCTAGGGTCCGCAGGCTCTGCCCGGTGGAGGCGAGGGCGCGTTCGATGTTGCGGGCGAGGGCCTGGCCGTAGTGGGCGCTGACGGGAGCGTCGGGGGCGAGAGCGGCATGTGGCCAGATGCCTGAAGCGACGTAGTCGCGCGGCACCTTGTCGTTACTGCTCCGGGGCATGCCTGGATCATCCCACGCGCCCGTGTGCTGCCAGTCCTCGCTGCGGGGCGCCGCGGCGCCCACTCTCATCGTTCGGTGCATACATACACCACATACACCATTCGCGGCGGGATGGCACCCACCCGCACCGACACATCACCTCCCTCGCACTTTCGAGCGACCGCGGGACGCCGCCGAGCCCCGGGCAGGGCGATGGGCGAGAGGACGGCCCTGGCCCCTTTCTGCCCGCCGGGGCCTTTCACTCCTGTGCGCCCCCTCCCGTTCTGCGCAGATGCCGCTGACGCTGGGTAACTGAGGTCTCGGAAAGAAAGCGCAGGCCAAGGAGCGTGGGACGTGCGGGGTATCACCGAATGCCGATGACTGAGATCCCTCTTTCGGATTCCGTTCGAATTTATCCCCCTCTTTCCCCTGGGGTCGCGGCTGGGGTATTTCAGGAGAATCCCTATCGGGCTGAGGTGCTGCTGGATACGCTCATTGCGGATTCCGGATCCGGGAATTGAGGGGAGGTTCTTTCGTGCAGTCACGCGGAGCGCGGGCCGTCCTGACCGAGCTGAGGTCGCTGGCGGCCGACGACGAGGAGCGGCTCACGGCGGCGAAAGACCGCCTCGCCCGGGCTCAGGAGGAAATGGGGGCGGCCCAGAGTGCGTTCGACTCCGCGAGCACGCGGGCGGAGGTCTCCCAGCGGGTGGCGTGCGGCGCCGAGGAGTTGCTGGCCGACGCCGCGCAGATGTCCGATGACGTGCCGGAACCGCCCCCCACCCCGGATGCCGCTCAGCCCCCGGAGGCGAGCCGGGCACGGCCGACGCTCGCGCAGGAGATCCTCGCCTTCGTGCGCGGCCAGGAGCGCGGCGTACAGAGGTGGGAGATCGCGGCGCACCTGAGCGCCGTGCGCCCGGACATCAAACTCAGCGGGCTGGGACCGGAACTGACCGAACTAGTGCGGGCGGGAGCGCTGGCCAGGGTCGCACGCGGTGTGTACGGGATCCCTCCGGCCAGGGGCGGTGATACCTAGCGGACGCCATATCCCACGCAGCACGTTAGAGGTACACACGCGAGTGCCGCCGAGGCCTAGTTCGGCGGCACTGGGACGCGCGGTTTTCTGGGCTCACGCATCGCCTTCACTATATGCACTTTTCGGTGTGCACGCGAGAGCCCGGAGTAAATTCGGCCCACCATGGGCCAGGAAATGGGCTCACCGTGTCATTCTTTTCGCATCCGAATTCCAGTACGCCCTGGCAGGCGGGCAGGGAAGCACCCCGCCGGCAGACCGGGCAGTCGGCAGTGTCCGGCGCGGTGCCGCGCCGGACACTGCCCAGCGGCCGCTCCAGCCCTGCCCAGCAGATCAACATCCTTCTCGGGCTCGCCTTCCTGGCCGAGCACGCGGGCGAGGTGCAGCGCGACCGGCTGGCGCAGCACGCCGGACGGAGCCCGGCCACCGTCGGCGACTGCATGGCCTTCCTGTCGGACGTGGGGCTGGTGCGGGCCGGGCGGGGCCGGTACGCGGTCACCGACCACGGGCGGGCGTTCGCCCAGCTGTGGCCCAAGGACTCCGCCCGGGCTCGGCTGCTGCTGCGCCCGCTGCTGCAGGCGCACTGGTCCGCCGAGGCGGCGGACCAGCATCTGGCCGACGGACCCCTGCCGCAGGAGCAGCTGGCGAAGCGGCTGCGTGCGGGCCTGCCCGGGGTGCCGCTGCGCGGCATGTACCTGGTGGAGTGGCTCGTGATCGGCCTGGTCCTGGTCCGCGACGAACAACTGCGCATGCACCTCGCACCCCCCGACGGCGTGCCGCCCGCGGCCGTCCCGGAAGCCGGGCCAGGCAAGGACACGGCGCCGGAAGCGAAGGCGGAGCCACCTGCGCCACCGGAGCCGGACGAGCGGGACGAGCGGCAGGACGAGCGGGCGCCGGGTGAGGATCTGGCCGAAGGCGCCGCGGGCACCACCCTGCTCGGGCTGACCCGCAGGGAAGTCCAGGCCCTGCCCGACGCCCGGTACGCGGCCTTCCTCGAAGGCGTCCTGCTCAGCCTGCGCGGCGCCCTCGCACCCCCCGCCTGACCGCCGACGCCACCCGACAACAGCAGTGCGCCGTCCCGGCGTTGGCCGGGACGGCGCACACCCGGGGGTGGCGGCTGGTGTCCGCGTATGGCTTCTGGACCCGCACGCGGAGGGTTCGATCCCCTCGCCATCCACCCCGCACCGGCCAGCATGACATCCAGCCCCCGAAGGGAACCAGCACCCATGCCCAACACCCCGCTGCGCCCAGCACACTGAGCGAACGTCAGGGCGTACACCGAACGGACGAGCCTTTCACCACTTCGACGCCCTCGCGTTGCGGGCACCCGCAACCCTCCCCACGGTGGTGCATGTTCGCACCGCTCGTGTGGAGGTCGAAGTATGCCCCGCATCCCAGACCCGCCCGTCCCGCCGCCGTCCGGGCCCGGACCGGTGGCCGCGCCGATGGCGGGTGTCGGTCATGGCCGGTGAGGTCACGCTCACAGCCGCCGTCAGCCAGGTTCTGACTGCCTGGCAGGACCTGGCCGCGCGCGGCGAGATGTCCGAGCAGACCTTCGGCCGGTTCGGCCAACTCCTTCACCGCTTGGAGGCGTTCGCCACCGTGCGCGGCGCCCCACTGCTGACCGACCTCGATAGGGCCCTGGCCACGCAGTTCGTCGACGCGCACGGCCGCACCCGCCACGGGCACATCGCACCGGCCTCCCTGTCCACCCGGCACCTGCGCCGCAGTGTGCTGCGGATGTGCTTCGCCACCGCCCGCCGGCTCGGCCTGACCGACAGCGACCCCGCCCGCGACATCGACCTGCCGACGCGCACCGTCGGCGAGACCCGGCCCCTGGACGAGGCCGAGACGGTCGAACTGCGCCTGGCGGCGGAGTTCACCGACCGCCCCACCCGCCACGCCGCGGCGGCCGCCCTCGCGCTGGCGGGCGGCTTCAGCGGCGAGATCGGCCACATCACCCCCGCCGACCTCGACCTCACCGGCGTGCGGGTGTGGATGCACGGCTCGACCAAGACCCGGCCCCGCTGGTGCCCGCTGGACGCCTGGGCCATCCAGGTCCTGGCCGCCCGTGCCTACCACGTCCAGACCACCGCACCGCCCGGCCAGGACGTCCGACGGCTGCGGCTGGCGGTGTCGTCCCGCAACGGCACCGACGAGCAGATCCAGGCCCGGGTCTGCGTCGCCCTGCGCGACCTGATCAACCGCATCGGGCTCAGAGGCGACCCGGCTGTGCGCCCCGCCTCCATCACGGCCTACGCGGGCTGGGAGACCTTCACCCGTACCCGCCGCATCGAAGCCGCGGCCCGACACCTCGGCATGGGCTCCCTCGACAGCGCCGCCGCCCTCATCGGCCACGACTGGCAGCACACCACCGGCCCGGATGCCGCACCGAACGGAGACAGCCGAGATGCCTGACGACCTCTTCGGTGACCGCGTACCGCGCGCCAAGCGCAAGAAGACCGCCCGCCGGGCCTGCGAAGCCGACCTGCGCACCGCCTCCCGCCGGGTCAAGGACGTCGCCCGCTTCGAGGACCTCTACCGCCTCGCCGCCACCGTCGAATCGACGTCCGGGCCCCGCCCCGGCCGCCCGCCCGAGTACCCGCCCTATGTCTACGTCCTCTTCCTCGCCCTGCGCGGCATCCACGGCTCCGCCCGCTACTGCGCCGGCGACCTGCAGGACAAGACCGTCTGGAAGAAGATCCGCAAAGGCGTCGCCCACCACCTCGGCAAGGACGAGGCCAAACGCCTGCCCAAGACCGGGCCCTCCCGCCACCAGTGGCAGCACGCCCAGCGCAAGCTCCTCGTCCCCCGCCTGGAAGAACTCAACGACGCCTTCGCCAACCTCGCCCTCACCCAGGCTCTGCGCCAAGGACTGCTGCCCACCGACGCACGACGCTCCTGGAGCGGCCCTCAGCGTCACCAGCTGATCGCCGGAGACGGCACCGTCGCCAAGTCCCCGACCCTCTCCACCACCCCCTACAGCATCGACCCAACCACCGGCGAGATCCGCCGCCACCGCGTCGACCCCGCCTCCTCCTGGCAGAAGGAAGGCGGAGGCGACCGCGACGAGGACGACAAACCCACGGCGCCGGCCGAAGCGGACAGCGGCACGAGCGGCGGGGAGAAGGAGGGCGGGGGCGAAGAAGCGATGGTCCTGGGCACCAAGTTCGTGGTCTTCTCCACCCGGCACCGCGGCTACTTCCGACGCGTCTTCCTCAACTACCGCCACGTCCCCCACGACCAGGAGGGCGGCGAGGCCGCCGTCGCCCTCGACCTAGCCTGCGCCATCATCGACGAAGCCGAAGGCTGCATGGGCGTGCTCTACGACGGCGCCTTCCGCGGCATGCACCGTGACGTCATCGCCCGCCGCGGCCGCCTGCTGATCAACAAACAGCACAAAGGAGCCAAGCCCCGCTACATCCGCACCGTCAGCTACGGCCGCTGCCGCCACGAACTGTGGTCCAGCGGCGGACGCGTCCACGAACGCGCCTTCCTCGACGACGGCACCAGCACCCTGCTGCCCCTGCCCGTCCGCAGACTCGAACGACGCGCCAGCGCCCACAGCCACCGCTGGTACCACCTGCTCACGATCATCTGCCCCCGCGGCCCCCACGAACACCGAGAACCCGTCGGCGTCACCACCACCGCCGGAGAACGCGACGAAGGCCAGAGCGACGCCGAAACCGGCTTCCACCGCGCCGAGCACCTCCTCCAGATCCCCGACAACACAGCCGTCCACCAAACCCTCTACGGAGGCCGCGAAGACACCGAAGCAGGCTTCTCCCAGTTCGACCGCTCCCTCTGGAACCGCCGCATGATCGCCTTCGGCGCCGAAGCCCAGAGCCTCGTCGTCCTCGGCTTCCTCCTCGCCCAGAACGCCACCAGCGCCGCCCGCTACCAAGAAGACCCCACCTACTCCGACGCCGACGCGGAAGCCACAGACCTCAGCGACAGCGACTCCGAACCCCGGCGATCACTACCGAGCTGACACCTCAGCCTCGGGCCCCACCACCCCGCCCCGATCCGCTAACCTGTTGGGACCGCCCTCAGTGGCGGTCCCAACCCTTGCAGAAGCTTGGGCGAATGCTCACGCAGAGTATTCAGCCACGTTTTCCGCAAGGCCCGTTCTGCGCAGTCTGGCCGTTCGGGCCGCCGGTCTCGAAGAGGCCTTCGCGGACCTGGCGGTTGAAGGCCGGGACCTGGTACGTGATCCGCTGCCCGATCGGCACGGACCCGTGGTCGCCGTCGACGGCGAGGGACGGGAATCCGCCAGGGAGGGGATCGAGGGAGCGCCCGTTGCTGACCCAGAACTGGGTGGGGCCTTCGGTGATGACGCTGAAGCCGTCGCCGGGGCAGAAGGACCGATGGTGCTTGTTCCGGTAGTCGGCGCAGAGGTCGTGGTCTCCGCTGTCGTCGAAGAACTCCGGGTCGCCGTTGAAGAGTGCGACCGCCCGCCACAGCTGGTCTTCGACCGGCCCGTCGGGCGCGTCGTAGGCGTACACGGGCAGCATCGGGTGCTCAAGGCGGTACCCGGAGCGGTAGCCGGGGGCCATGTTGTGGAAGACGGTGACGCGCACGCGGGGAACCTTTCGAACGGGGACGGATCGGGAGGGCCGGTCAGCCGGCGTCGGCGGAGAAGCGGATGGCCGCGCGCTGTCCGCCGCGGCGGTCGCGGGCTCGGCGGGGACCGGCAGCGTGAGTGCCGCTGGCGCCGGACCGGCGGCGGTTCTGCACCGCCTCGACGCGCGCCAGGTTGCCCGAGGTGTTGTGCGGCTTGTGCTTACGCATGCTGCGGCTCCGATCTCTCCTGGTCGAGAGGCGATTCATAGCCCCTGATGTCTCTTAAGACTATACGTTCAAGGTCGAGTGAATGCAAGCCTTAAGAGACGCGGTTGGGTTGGGGTACTTCCTCGGGCCCCGCTGCGGGCGCTACTTCACCATGGCGCGGATCCTGGACAGCGTGCCCTCCGCCTTCTCCATCCGCGCCTTCATGCCCTCGAACCGCAGCCGCCAGTCGTCCGCCCGAGACTTCCAGTCGTTCGCCAGGGCCTGGGCGTCTGCGGCCTCGCGGCGGGCCGCGTCCCGCTGGGCGCGCATCTGTTCGGTGAGCTGCGCGCGCTCAACCAGTTCCCCCAGATTCAGCGATCCCAGGTCCCTGGTCGGAGGCGGCGCCGGCTTGCTCGGCTGGCGGCGCCGGGTGGCGGGCTCCGAGCGGTTCGCCGGGGCCGTGCCCGTCCGTCCGACCGGTCCCGACGGCTTGTGCGGCTTGCGCACCTCCGGCGCGGGCTTGGGCTTGTGCGCCTTGAGGTGCGGCCGGATGGAGTTCGGGTTCTGCGAGACGTAGTCGCAGTGGACGCACCCGTACCACTCGCTTTCGTCGGCCAGCAACAGATGCCGGATCTGGTCGAAGACCACGTTGACACCGGGGCGGCTGATCGGGGACTGGGCAGGCTCGTCGGCGACGACGGCGACGCCCTTCACGTGCGTTGCGGTCATGTGGAGGTCGTGGGTTCTTTCTCGGTCAAGGCGGCTTGTGGGCGCCGGAATCGGGGGTTGGGTTCAGGGCGGCGGCCGGTCCGCCGAGTCGCGGCGGACCGGCCGGGAACAGTCCGGGGGCGGGCCCCCGGACGGGAGATCACGCGGCGAGGGCGAGGGCCTCGTGCATGGCGCGCATCTTGAACGTGTTCTGCTCCAGCAGCGACCGGCGGATCCGGCCGTCCACCGTCTGGCGTCCGCCCCAGTCCGACAGCTCCCCGGCCGCCTCCACCAGCGCGCCCGCCGTCAGACCGACGCCCGCCATGGTGGAGCTGGCGAAGATGCCCCGCAGGACGTCCCGGCGCTCGTGGACGCGGCGGATGCGGTAGTCGTCCTCCTTCATCTCCGCCGCCTGCTCGGGCAGCTGCACCATGCGCTCGATGAACTGCTCACGCTGGGCCCGCGTGACGGGCATCCGGTGGAGGGCCTCGCGGTCCTTGAGGAAGCCGTCGAAGTCGCGGCGCAGCACGCTCACCAGGTGCCGGGCCTGCTCGATCTGGTCAAGTGCGCTCTTGGTGTGCTTGATCGTGTAGAAGTGGCCCGCCGCGCGGGAGCGCCTCATGGCGGCGTTCCACTGATTCGTGCACCACAGGCGCTCCGCGCTGCCCCACACCTTCAGGGACCCCTTGCCGTCGTGCGAGGCCTGGAAGCCGACCGTCAGGGTCCACGGCGAGGGGTCGCCCGCGAAGCCCCGCGCCTCCCTGGTCAACTCGATCAGCCCCATCACCGAACGGCCGCCCCGGAGTTCACGGAGCATGCGGACCTTCGCGCCGGGGGCCTCCATGACCGGGGCGATGATCCGGCCGAGCAGCGCGTGGTCGAGGACCTCGTACCCGGAGCGCGGGATGCCGAGGGTCGCCCAGGAGTCGTCCCTCACGATCTTCTTGTGGTCACCCTCGGTCTGGTAGACGGGGTTGCCCGACTCGTCGATGCCCTCCAGGATCGGGAGCCCGTCGGGGCCGGAGGCCAGGACCGGCGCAGCCACCGGCTCCCACGTCAGGCCGTAGTGGGCCCGCACAGCGCTCCAGGTCGGCAGCTCCAGGAGCGGGCCACCGGAGTCACCGCCGAGGTTGCGCTTGTCGGCGGGCTCCAGGTACGACGCGGCGGACGTCGACGCGTTCGAGCGGGGGGAGGCGGTCGTGCTGACGGTGCTGATCACGCAAGTCCTTTCGACAGGCCGCGACTCCATCGCAGCCTCTGCACAAGAGATTTCGGGGGGCTCCCCGAGCTGTCTCTTAAGACTCTACACACGGAAAGCTGGGCGTGCAAGTCTTAAGAGACGGAAATTTGGGACTCCCGCGACTGCCTCGCGCGCTCGCGGGGGGTGTCCGGTGAGAGCCTGGGCCTGGTCGCGCGGTCGGTCGTATTGAGCGCCGGGGGTGACTCGCTCGCCTCTGTGGCCGTCTCTTATGGCTTGCAGTGCAAGCTGCTTACGTGTATAGTCTTAAGAGTCGACGGGGGTGATCGACCCCGCTGACGCCGGACAGTGAGGAGCGGCCGATCCGCGCTCTCCGGCAGGCCCGTAGCTCAGTAGGTAGAGCGACCCCCAAGCCGGGGGAGGGAAGGGGTTCAACTCCCCTCGGGCCGCCACTGCTGGACGTAGCGCCCTGCTTCACCCGTCTCTATGAGAGGAATCTGTGCCCCGTCTGACCCGCCGCCAGAGGAACCACCTTGCTGACGTCGAGCACTACTTGCTCTTGATCGGCGCAGAACTGTCCAAGGATGAAGTCGTCGTGACGATGAAGTCGCACGGCACCACCACGGTCGAGTACCACAACGGCCATACGGACCAGTGGCTGGCACCGATCCGTCCGTCGTCCCACGCTTACGTCAATCACGCGCTCAGGGCCATCGAAGTGATGCTGAGCGAAGCCGCACCGAAGGGGGCGGGCCGGTGAGCTGCCAGGCCGTCGACGCTGCTGTCCGCCCGGCGGACGCCGCTGGGATGACCGAGTACGCCTTCGCTGTCGAACTGTCCGCCGTCGTACGGGTCAAGGCCTCCTCGTACCGCCGCGCGCTCGACGTGGTCAAGGCGATCGAGGCATACGACGTGAACGCCCCGCTCGCCCTGCTCGGTGAGTCTGCACTGCTGACGGAGGTGTCCCTGAGTCTTGAGGACGGCTGCCCGATCACGCTGTTCGAGAAGGGCGGGGAGCCGGCGTGAACTCCCGCGCCCCACCCGGTGTCGGCTGCCCTGCGACGCAACCCGCCTGATGTGCCCTCGCCTGCTCGCTGACCGAAGGAGATTGCCAGCTCATGCACGACGACAGGTCCACCGTGGCCGTGGACGTCCGGGCCGTCGAAGTCGACGGATACCCCGGCCTCGCACAGGTTCCGAGGGATCACCTGTTGCGCCTGGAGGAAGACACTCTCGGGATGAAGGCCGGCATGCTTCGCACTGATTGGACCTACAGCAAGGGTGCTTATCCCTGCTCGCTGCGCGACCTGGAGCCCTTGGGGGCCGACGTCGCCGATGCACTTATCGCTGCAGGCGCGCCCGTTCACGACGCCCGTCGCGCGCCCGGATGGCGGGGCGCCTTCCCCGTCCTCGTCCAGGGCCTGCGCCTGAGCGAGCTGCGCGCGGCCGTCACCGACATCGATCTGCCCGACGACGCGATCGTCGCCATCCGTGCCGCCGACTACCCGAGCCAGGGCATCGGCTCACCCGCGGACGTCCGCGTCGAGGTCGGCTACTACCAGCCCGACCCCGCCAGCGGCACCTCCGGCTGGGCCTTCGGCGGAGCCATCGACTACGCGGAGGATGGCGCCATCCCGGCCCACGTGCCCGCGCTGGTGCTCAAGCCGACCCACTGACCCGCCACCTCTGCGGGGCCCCACCGTCTCTTAAGACTTGACTCTCGGCGAATGTGTATGTATAGTCTTAAGAGTCAGCAAGGTTGTTGGGAAGGGATCACTCCATGACGCAGACCTCCGGTGAGACGGTTTTCGACCCGGCGGACGAGGCCGGGCAGATCGAGGTGCTGGAGGGCATGGCCCGGCGGCTGATCGCCGGGACGTTCTCGGCGGCCTTCACTCTGGACGCGGAGGGTCAGGCCCAGATGGTCGAGGCCCTCTACGCCCAGATCGGTCGCAAGGCGGCGGACATCATCCGGGCCCGCGCGCAGGCGAAGGCGCAGTAGTCGCCCGGCGGCGCCCGACCGGGCGCCGTCGCCCAATCCCAGAACCGCCACCCCCCGCCCGGCTGCCGGCCGTGGCTGAGAGGACACCTCTCGCGTGCCCCCGACGTGTCTGGTGCTCAGCAGCCATTCGGCAGCCGGCTGCCCGGACCCGCACGACACCACGCAACCCGGCACCCACGCGAAAGGAAGACCTTGCCCCTCCCTGACCACACCTCGCCGCCGGAGTCCGTCCCGCTGCTCATCGGCTCACAGGTCGAGGCGTTCGCCCTCGTAGTCCGGCGGCAGACCTGCGCGGAACTCGCCGAGGCGCTCCGCCGCGACGGCCAGGCGCTGGCCGCCGCCTTCGTGGAAGGCGACGGTGCTTGCACCGAGCTCACCCACTCGCTGTCCGCGATCCCGAAGGCGCCTACGTCGGAGCCAGAGCACGGGGCCGGCTGCCGGGCGTTCGCCTGCCAGTGCGGCTGCGACCGCGCTCAGGACTGTCAGGACTGCCACCGGTGCGCATGCTGGCGTTCGCAGTGCTGCGCGCACGTAGCCGAGGACCGGGTGCGCCGGGAGGAGCGCACGAGAGCGTTGCGGCAGCTCCTTGACAGTGTCGGTCTGACGATGCTCACCGAGCTGCGCGAGACCGCCGCCGAGGCAGAGGAAGCGCGACTGAGAGGCGCGATCGCGCGCCGCGTCCGCCTCCTGGCTCCGGGCGACGGCCGCCAGTACGAGACCGCCGTGTTCGACGCTGTCGACGCGAAGCTGTGCATGGGGCACGCCGACTACAGCGAGCGCGACGTGGCGCTCTACGCCGCCGGTCAGGAAGACCCGAACGAAATCGTCGACCTGGACGACGCCGTACTCTCCAGCGCGCTCGGTGCCCTCGCTGAACTGCTGCGTCCGGAGGAGGGAGCACAGCTCACCGTCGACCTTGACCACGAGTTGGACGAGGACCGCCGCACCGCGGAAGCCTCCTCCGCGTCATCACCCAAGATCTGCCTGCCGTTCTGTGCGTTTTGCCGACGAGCACTGGTGAGCCCCTCCTCCCCCGGAGAGACCGAACCGTACTTCGACCTGGAACCCGGCGAGGAACCCCCGCCGTGCGCACCTGGCCACAACCACGAGACCGTCATCTGGGCCGACGTGGCCGAAGCGGACGCCGGATGCGACCTGCCCCTCACCGAGAACGGACACGCCTGATGCGCCTTGCTGACCTGCCCCAGGGAGTCATCATCATGACCGGCTCCGTCGTCACCGCCGTCGAGGCCCGCGAACTGCGGGAGGGCGACATCCTCTCCGTCGGCGGCACCACGGTCACCGTGACCGGAACCGATCACCACGACCTCCCGGGCATGACCCGCATCCCCGTCAGCTACCACCCGTACGACACCGAGACCGTCCGCTCCGAGCGGTGGACCCTGCCCGCGACCACCCGTCTCACCCCGCGCCAGCTGCTGCGCAGCGAGCGCGTCGACTGCATGGCGTGCGAGCCCGGCACCAACAGCCACGACGTCCTGGTCGACCGCGTGACCGAGGGCTGGGTCCAGTCCTGGGTGTGCGACGCGCACCTTCAGATGTAGCAGGGCTCGGCCCGACCTGACCGATCTGAGACGCCGGGCACACCCTCACTACCGGAACGGAACCCATGTCCACGCTCCGCGGCGGCGAGCGCTACCTCGTATCCTGCGAAACCGCTCTGGCCCACAGGGACTATCGGGAGGACTGTCTCCCGGCTCGGAGGAGCGCCGTCCTCGCTACAGTGACCCGGAGGCCTGCCGGCTCGTGCCCCGTGGCTGGCGCGGTTGATGAAGTGGAGCACCCCCTGGTGAGTTTGCAGACTGGAGCCCGGTGGTGGGCGTTCATCGACGACCGGCTCGACGAGCGGATGCACGCGCAGTATCCCGAGGGCCGCGACGCCTACCATGCCGACTGGCGTGCCGCCCACTCACTGATGCAGAACCATGCCCACGCTGTCGCACGAGGTGATGACGACCAGGCCGATCGGCTCATTCAGCAGATGCGCGAAGTCGCCGCCGACTGGGACGGTCACCCTGACCACCCCGACCACGCTGTCGCGTAACCGTCGCACCCGGAGCCGTAGAGCCAGCCGCTACACGCAGCTCCGGCTCCCAGTGACACCGGAAGGCCATGATGACCAGCAGTGAATACTGGCGTGCTCTGCTCCACGAGACCAACGTCGTCGAACAGCTCAGCAACAAACTGACGGGTCAAGCCATCCACAACGGCGCCATCGATGCCCAGTTGCAGCGCCAGTACCTCGTCCGCCGGGCCGCCCTCGCGGACCGGGCCGACTCTCTCCAACGGGCAACCGGCTTCGCCATCACCAGCGAAGTCGACGCCGATCTCGCGGCCCGTCACCTCCTCGACTGGGATCGCGAACACCACACCGGGCAGGGGACCGTCCCGGCCGCCGCCGCACGGTGGGACGCCGACCCCCGCGGCTACGTCCACCAGGAACACGCCAGCCTGTGCCGCGACGACCAGCTTGACGACCCCGACGCGGCGCGGCCCCGCACCTGACCGCGACCGACTTCGGCCTCCCGGAGTTGCTGACAAGGGGCGAGGCGGCAGCGGCCATTCCGGAGCTTTCCGCATTCCGGTGATGGCCGCTGCGGCCGTGAACGCGGCGGGGGCGAATGCCTCGTCGGGGTGGTAGCCGAGCAGGTATCCGATCTGGGCGCCGCGGTGCCGCCCGTGCTGGCGAGCAACGCCTACAGCTGGGTGTAGCCCTCGGAATCGCCGCAGGCCTCTCTCGTGTAGTTCCCCGGCTCCGTCAGCGTCTTCGACGACTTGCGCCAGTTCCTCCCAAAGTCCACTGATGGTGCCTCGTCAGGTGGCTGGGTAAGCGACCGGAAGTCAACTAGTTGACTCTTAAGACTTGCATTCACGTGAGTCGTCGATGTAGAGTTTTAAGAGACGTCATCGGCGATCTGCTCCCACCATGCGCACAAGTAGCACCGCGGAAGGACCCGCGTCCGACCGGAGACTCCAGCCCGGACGCGGCCCAGCCCTGCACAGCCCCCGACGAGGAGAGATGACCACCACCCGTACCGCCGCCGACCGCGTCGCCGCGATCCGCGCGGAATACGCCGCGATCGGCGAGCCGCTCGATGACCTGTCCGACCTCGACGTGCTGAATCGCGCCTACGACGCCGTCCAGCGCGAGCAGATCACCACCCGCGACCGGTACATGGGCCTGCTCACCTCCCTGCGCCGACACGACGACTCCGTACGCCGCACCGTGGCGGCCGAGCTGGCCGGCCGCGCCGACCTGGTCGTCGCGCAGGCCCTTGAACGCCGCGCACAGGCAATGGTCGCCGTCCTGGCCGCGGTGGAGGTCCTCCCGGAACGCCCCGGACGGGACCGAGTGGCCCTGCTCAAGGAGATCGCGCGGCGCACCCGGCACGCCATCAGCCTGCTCGCCGACCACCCCCGCGAGCAGCAGTGGCGGCCGGACGCCAACCGCAGCCTCGTGCACAACGCCCGAAGCGTGCTCGGCGTGCTGCGCGAGCGTGACGGCGTCCCGGCGAGCGAGGTGATCCGGCTGGTCGACGAGGCCCTCGCCCCTGACGGCAATCTGTCCGACCTCTTCGACGTCGCCGACCGGCACCCGCGCCAGCCGCGCCAGGGTGAGGGGCCCGCCTTCGCCGGGCCGCACTGGTTCGACCGCAAGAGCTTCTACGCCTACGAGCCGACCGACCAGGCACGGGTCGTGGCATTCCGCCTCGGCGAGGACTGGCACCTCGACGTGTGCACGAGCGACGGACGGCTGCTCGCCTACGGGACGGTGCCGGAGCGCGAAGTGGCCCATCTCGCCCCGGAACTGGTCGCACGCGCCGCGGCATGGGAAAGGGCTTCCTCCGGCTACGCCTGGCAGCGGTTCACCGCCACGGAGGAGGACGTCAGGAACGGCTGAGGCGCACGCCGGCGGTCTGGATGTAGTACGACCGCGCGGGTCGCTGCTCGTCATCTCCTCATGGACGTGGCGGTGCATTGGGGCTCCGGGCCGCTAGGCTGCGTCGAGCCTTGCAATACACGATGTTTCCGGCGGTGGAAATGCCTCGCGGCGCGGTGCACTCGATCTGGATCGCGGTCGACGACAAGATTCCCCAGCAGGTCAAGGACGTCACAGAGGGGCACAAGAAGCTTCGCGCCCGGCGGTCGGCCGACCCGCGCTGGAGCACGCTCGGACTGCGCGGCACAGAGGCCAAAACTCGCCGCGCGCAGTGGCGGACCGAGGTCCAACGCCTGCGTCTTGCCGGTGAACTGCTCGACACTGTCGACGTCCTCGTCGAGTACGGCGTCCGAGAGGAACTCGCTGCCCGAGGCTGGGACCATGAATGGGACCCGGCGCCCGAGGAGGCCTGGGAACAGGGCCGGTGGCCCGGCTCACGCGACCGGGGCCTCGCCGGATACCCCGACCGCCTCTCCGCCCGTCTCGACGGCGACCTCGTCGCCCTTGCCGTCGCAGCCTGCTGGTGGACATCCGCGCCGGCCATCGAACTGCTGCACGCCTGGCGCGACCGCAACCCCGGCATCACTCCGCCTCGCTACGAGCTCGACGAGGAGGGCCGCAGACGGCTTGGCGGCCCACTCGCTGAGTACGCCCGCCTCTCCGACCAGATCACCACCACCGGCGCTATCTGGCGCGCTGGAGTCACACGCGGACTCGCCCAGGCCCGTACGGCCATCCCCGCACAGCAGACGGCCGACGGTGCAACCACGTCGGACTGAACAGGGACCACCAACTGCACCGCCGTGTCTGCCCTTCCAGGCGGGTGACGCCCCAACTCGACACGCCTTCTCTGTCGACCCACTCCAAGTTGCCTCTTAAGGCTTCCATTTGCGCACCTCTCGGTGTATAGTCTTAAGAGACGTTAGCGCTTGCGCGTCTCATCCGGTCCGGCAACGTGAACAGGAGAAACCCGCCGCATGACCTTGCCTTTGCCTGACGGATTCAGCCACTACGACTGGATGGAACTCCTCGGCTTCACCTGGAAGATCGCGAGCGAGGGCTACGAGTACGCCGCCGAGAACTACCCCCCGAGCTTCGAGGGCAAGGCGTTGAAGGCCATCGCCGAGGACGACGACCCGCGCCCGCTGAAGCAGCTGGTTCGCGACCACGAGCAGGCGCTGGAGTCCTGGCAGGAACAGATCGGCTGGGAGCAGGTCGACCAGCTGTGGACCGCGCACATGCGCGAGGAGAAGGAGCGCAGGGAGAGGCACCTGCTTTGGGCCCTGCACCCGGGAGGCGACTGGGACGGTGGCGCCTACTCCGCCGCCTACGAGAGCCGTGAGCAGGCCCTGGAGGGCATCAAGCAGCAGAATGAACTCGCTGCGGCCTATGCGCATTTCGTGCCGTTCAGGGGGCGGGTGCTGCACCGCAGTGAGCCGGGCGGCGACTGGACCGAGGTCCCGCTCGAACCGTCCCCGTGAGCATCGGCCGGGCACACCGGCCGGTCGGCCGCCTCAGGACGTCTTCCCGGCTCTGAACCTCTGGCATGTCGGCGAATAAGCTGGCCAACTCGGAACTCGTGATCAGGGGGGAGACACATGGACTTGTCCATCGGTGGCCCGTACTACGCCGCCGTCGTACTCGCCATAGCCACGGCGCTTGCTGTGCTGATCTCGGCAATATCCGGCCACCGCCACGGCAACCCCACCGCCGGCCTGCCGATACTCCTCCTCGGCCTAATCGCGGCCGAGGGCCCGGCCTCTTACGGGGCGTTCGTGGACGGCGATCTCGATACGGACCTGGCTGGGCCTGTGGAGGGCGGCCTGCTCGGCTTCGGCGTCGGGGCCGTGGCTGGCCTGATCATCGTCGTGCTGCTGGTCGCCCACTGGGCGCGGCGCAACGATGGGGAGCAATAACGGACAGCTCTGATCGACCACCGTCAGCACAAGACTGACGACGGGGTTCGCACCGTCTACATGCTCCATGCGGACGGGTCCTGGGCCCGCGCCACAGCTGCGGGACGCCGGGAATCGCCAACCGTGCATCAGGGCGGGCCGCGGCGGCTGTGGGACGAACTTGAGCGCATCCGCACGTGGCTCGCAGTAGACGGCGACCTCCCCGTCCGGGGCGCCACGGTGACCATCACCCCCGACGGGGCGGTCACGTTCTCGCGTAAGGGCTGGTCGGCCACCATCACCTAAGCCACCGGGCAGGATGTTCAAATGCTCAGCGCCTCCGTTGCCTGGCCTGGCGTCCCCCGAACGATGCCCGCTGACCGGGCCGCCGTGCGCCGCGGAAGGCGCCTGGCCGCCTGACCCCCGCAGACGGACCCGCGCCGGGAGCGCGCGGCTCGGGGTACGGACGGTGGGGTCACCAGTCTTCCGTGTCGTCGCCCGACTCGAGGTCGAGCAGGCCGAGTAGGCGGGAATCGGCTTGCTCGGCCGCTCGGAGCAGCCAGTCGAAGGTGCGTACCTCGATCCTGCTGTCGGTGAACAGGCGGCGCCGCACCTGTGCGGAGTCCTCGGTGTCGTCCTCCCGCCCGATGATGATCAGCCCGCGGGCGTCGGCGGTGATGCCCGGCAGGCTCAGTCCGTTGTCTACCCGTGGAGTGCGCGCCTGGAGGAGGTTGGTCGATAGCCACTCCCGCCAGTCGCGAATCTGATCGACGGCGTGACGGAGAGTGGGAGACTCGCGTCCGCTGCCCCGGTTGGTCAGCCTCGCGTTCGGGCTCTCCAGCTCCACGAGCACCCACTGCAGGCCCGCGGAGGTGCGGCCGGCAATGAGGAAATCGGCCCGGTAGTGGTTGCCGAACCCCACTTCCGGTCTCACCCAGGTGCCGTGGTTGCCCGTGAGGACATGTCCGAGCAGGGCGGGATGACGCTGCAGGACCTCCTGGAGATCGCGTTCGGCCGTCGCCGTCTCCAAGGTCTCGCGCAAGGCCTCCCGTTCTGCCAGCGAGGGCCCGCGAGTGACCTGCCAGGGCCGCAGCAGGGCGAGTTCCCGGCTGGTCACCCGCCCCGGGCGGGGATCGCGGGCAAGCGCCTCCTCGCGCGCCTTGCGTACGAGGTCGGCATGGTGGGGCGCGTCCTGTTTGACCAGGCTCGTGACGCGGTGCGGCCGCGCCCCGCGGCCCCGGCCCCCGCGGAAGTTGAGGCGGCCGCTGTTGCTGATCGAGGCGATGATGTCGTGCTGGACCTGTTCAGAGCCTCGCTCCCCGGGAGTGATCGCAATATCGCCCGGCTCGGGTGACAGCCGCTCGAGATGGATCACCGACCGGTGCGCCCAGGCCACTTCGAGCCACGCCTCCAGGATGTCCCGGTGGTCGATCAAGTCCTGCGGCGGGACCTCGATGGCGGCCTCACCTGCGACGAGTTCGAGGTAGCCGTACTCCTCCTCGTCGATCGGCTGCGCCCTCTTCAGGAGCAGCGGTCCGGTGAGGTGAGCGCGAAGAAGTGCGGCCGCGACCGGCATCGGCGTGCCGGGCGCGAGCGCCACGCCCAGGGCGTCGGCGAGGTCCCGCTGTGCCGGGGTGAACTCGCCGCTGAGCTCCCGAAGGTGTGCCGCCACCTTCTTCCAGTCCGTCTCGGCCACCGGCGCCCGTCCCTTCTGTCGGTCCGCCCTGCCCCGATCGCAGACGGCCTGCCTGGGTGAAGTGTGTCGCGAAGTGCCCTTAGCCGCGTGCCGGTTTGGCCGGCACGCGCTGCCGGGTCGGCTCGCCTCAGGTCATCGCCGGCGCAGGTCGATGCCGCGCTCGGCGGCCAGGGCCAGCAGGGCGGTGACCGTCGTGCCCTCGCGCAGCCGGCGGCGAACCTGCCGGCCGTCCAGGACGACATCGAGGGCGGCGGGCCCGATGCCGAGGGCCCGGCACGCCCGTGCGGCCGCGGCGCCGTCCACGCCCAGGGCCCTCATCCAGGTCTCCAGCTCCGGGGCTGTCAGCTTGAGCGCGTCCCAGGCGGTCGTGCGCTCGCGGAGCTGGTGGTGGCGAAGCCCGGGCGCGAGCTGGGCGATGAGCCGCATCACGCGGGAGCGTTCCACGGCGCGGGAGGCGGCGGAGCCTCGCTGCTGCGGGGTGTTGCCGGGCGCCGTTTCCGTCGGCGAGGCAGGCCGCGGCTCCGTCTTCGTCTGCTGGGGGCGTCGGCGCAGGACGCGTCGCAGTTCCGGTCCGAGGTCGAGGCCTTCGCGGGCGGCGATGGCCTGGGCGTCGGGCGTGCGTCGACGCGTGCCTCGGGCGAGGTCCGCGGGAGAAGGAACGGGGGTCGGGCTGGTGCGCAGGAAGTTCCAGATCGCGGTGAGTTCGGGGTCGGTGAAGCGCGGCTCGGCCACGGGGTTGCCTCCGGTTCGGCGGTTTTCGGGCATGCAAAAGGGCCCCGTGCCGACGGCAGCGAGGCCCTGTGTAAGGGGTCGTGGTGGGGAAAGGGGGGAGCCGGGCCGCAAGGGTTCAGCGGCGGCAGCGGTCGGGCGGCTCCTTCAGATGGGTCACAGCCCGCACAACGCGGCCAGCGTAGCCATTTTTCGCGGCAGCGCCCGCGTTTTGATCAAATCCGCAGGTCACAGCTATGCGCCGTCAGACGTTCGACGGCGTGTTGTTCGCGTCCGATGGTGGGCTGGTGTCAGGTGGCGTGGCTGGTCTGGTCGTAGGGTTGGTGGACTTCGCGTGCGGCGAGGAAGCCGCGAACCTCCGCTACCTGAGCGGGTTTTGCCCTCGTGGGGTTCCACAGCCGTACGCAGGTGGTCCCGGTGAGGGCGTGGGTGCGGCCGTCGAGCGTGAGGCAGCCGGCCGGGTGGGGAAGCCCAGCGGTCCAGCTGCCTGGGCCGGTCTCGTACTCCCAGATCAGGGCGCGGGCGACGATGCCGGTGAGGGGGTGGTCGCGGTAGTAGCGGGCCCACTCGGCGTACGGCCACAGGCGGTTCTCCTCCCGCAGGGCGTACAGGCGCCGGCGCTCGGCGCTCAGGGTGTCTTCGATCGCGCGGGCCAGCCGTCGGGTCACGTCGACGTTGTGCGACAGGTACTTGGTCTTAAAGCCGGTGGGTGAGCGGAAGGGCGTGGTGGTGCGGGTGACGGTTCCTCCATCGTCGACGTCGGTCCAGTCGACCGTGACGCGGCCGGTGTCGGAGATGGTGATGAGGGCTTCGTAGGGGATGTTGAGCCAGACGGCTCCGCGGCCGATCCATCCCAGCCGCAGGGTGCCGTCCGCGTCGACGCCGTGGGTGAGGACCGTCCGTTCCTGGAGCTGGTGGGGCGGGACGCCGATGCGGGTGGCGGTCTTCTTGACCATCTTGGCCAGGTGCCGGTGGGAGTGGGCGCCGGGCTGGACTTCGCGGTGCAGTGTCCAGAGGGCTTCCATGGCCGACAGGTCGGCGAGTGCGGTGAAGACGGCTCCGGAGAGGTCGTCGTCGCGCTTGTAGTAGCCGTCGAGGACGAAGGCGTTCTTGCGTGCCACCGTCAGCAGGTCGGCGACCAGATCCTCGAGCTCGGCCGGTGACGCCCCGCGGGCCAGGTATCCGGCGGCCAGGGCGAAGCCGTTGGCCAGGTCACGGGTGGGGGTTCGGTCGGACTTGGCCCACAGGTCCTGCCTGGTGACGTTGGGGTCGGTGCAGTCGTGCAGCGATCCGTCGGCCGCCAGGGCCCGTATCGCCTCCGTCACCAGCTCCCGGGCGCCGTCCGTCTTCAGCAACGCCTTCGTCTGCCGCTTCCAGGTGGCGTCGACCTTGTAGTGCCAGTCCCAGAAGGTTCCGGCCTGCCCGAGGTGGAGTACCAACTCGGTCAGCTCCGGCGGCAGATGGGTCACCCGATCCCTGATCCGCTCCGCCCAACCGTTGCCGCGTTCCAGCAGATCATCCACACGTTCAGCCATACCGTGATCTTGGCAGGCAGCACTGACAGGCCCGGAGTGTCGGTGGCCAACGCCGCTTGCTGGCGGGTGCGTTGAGCGGCGCTCGTGAACCATGGCCGTGTCCTCCTGACGGCGTTGTCACACCGGGCCGCTACGGTTCGGCCATGGCCGTGCACACCTCGGGTCCGAACGGACTCGTCCCCGTACACATCGCTGTCCACGACCCCGCCCAGATGGAAGAGACCGATCCGCAGGCCGCCGACTACGCGCGCAAGCTCTTCGCGGCCTCGGCCAAGTACGCGGGCATCTCCTGGACCGAGCATGGGGCCGAGCCGCGCTGGCTCGACATGGACACCAGCACCTGCGCCGCCGCCATCAACCCCAGCCACTTCTCCGGTCACGGCGCCGACGAGTTCGACAGGTTCCTGTCCGGGGCGGCCTCGCGCGGCGAGCCCGCGCTCATCATCGCGACGATGGGCACGGCGGACGATGACAATGACCGCGTGCGGTCGGTCTTCGGCCGGCCCGGCGGCCGCGTGGACTTCCGTCACTTCACCGGCGCGATCGTCGGCAAGCGGCTACTCGCGGGGGCGGAGGTCGCCCTGGCTCCCGATCTGGACGCGGCCGACCGCGACCTCGGACTGAGACTGCGCAACCGCCCGGCCGATGCCCCCTGGTGGGCGATGACCTTGTCGGCGACCGCCTTGGAGGGGGAGCGCGGAACGACGATGCGCAAGCCCGAAGGCGAGCTGGTGCCGATCCTCGTCGACAGCCTGGGCGAGCCCGTCGTCGCACGCTGGACATCGGGTGACGGCCAGCAGATCTGGTACGTGATGCCGGACGGGGTCGACTGGAACCAGGTGGTCGACTGGCTCGTCCAGCGTGCCCTTCCCGAGCACGTGCCGGCCGCGCTGCGCCGCGTCCGCTCACGCCACCACGATCCCGCCCTGGAGACGCCTGCGGAGACGCAGGCACGCGGCGCCCTTGAGGAGTTGGAGAGCCGCTACCTGGAGGAAAGGGCCCGCCTTGAGGGGGATCTGGAGCGGGCGCGGGACGAGGCCGAACCCGTGCGGTCCGGCCTGCTGTACGGCACAGGTCCCGAGCTGGAAGACGCCGTGGCCGTGGTGCTGCGCGCCGCCGGATTCGCCGTCACCGATCTGGACGAGGAATTGGGTGGCCCCCTGTCGGCGGACCTCCTCGCCGCGCTGAACGGGTCCACCTGCCTGGTGGAAGTGAAGTCCGCTTCCGGCGCAGCGGGAGAGAAACTGGCCTCTCAACTTCGACGCCATCTGGAGAAGTGGCCGCAGCTGCGCCCCGGCCAGCGAGTCACCTGCGCTGCCCTGATCGTCAACCATCAGCACCGGCTGGACCCCGCCGAGCGCCCAGCCGAGGTGTATCAGCAGCGGGTCGTCGACACGCTCCCCTTTCCCGTGCTCGCCACCGGCGACTTGTTCAGGTGGTGGTGTGCGCAGGACTGGCCGGCCGTGCAGGCCGCGGTGCTCGGTCAGGACCGTCCAGGAGGAGAACAGGGTGGACCGACCGCAGGCGGGAGCGGGAACCCGGTCGCAGGCCGAAGGCGGTGGCGTCCCTGGGGCGGAGGCGGCACCGCGTAGCAGCCGCGGGCGCCGCCTCACCGGCGCGCACAAGCCCTGCGCCGAGCAGGAGTCGCGATCGATCGTTTGCCACCGAAGGTTGTTGCGGTGGCAGTTAGTGCCGTCGGAGTCTGCCCGATCGGTAAAGGTGGGCCGCCGCGCGCGGTGGGCTGGAAGGATGGCGTCCGACCGGGCCGAGGCGGAGACGCTCCTGGCGATGACCGCCGCACTGCTGTGGAACGTGCCCGGCACCCGCGCGTGACGAGGCGGCCCGCCGCTCGACCTGCGACCGAAACGAGGACCGCATGACAACCGAGCACAACGGCATTGCAGGCCCCTACACCGAGTACGACGGACTGCCCGCCCTGCACGCGGTGGATACCGCTCTGCCGCTAATCCATCCGTACGCCTCGGTGGCGCCCGGCCGCTACGTCACGCCCGGCGGCGGTCGGATCACCATCGGTCCGCCCGAGAAGCCCGCCCACATCCGGATCACGCTGGATCACCTGGGCTGTCCAGCCCAGCTCACCGAGGAGAAGAACGTCGCCTTCAAGCGGCTCGCCCTGGCTGCCGAGGGGCACTGCGTGCAAGCCGGATGTCGACACCGCGCCGCGTACGCGGACGGGGTGCTGCGCATCTTCGAAGTGCGCACCGGGAGCATCACGCTCGCCGCATTCGTGCGCGCCGTGCTCGCGGTCGAGCTGGGGGACTTTTGGGGGACTTCGCTCCCACGGACCGGCTCTTGCAGGAGACCGAAGCGCTGACCGGGCCTGTCCGCCGGCAGGGGGAGGGCCCGTGAAAGCGGGTGGGTGCGGCGCCACGGGGGGAGCGCCGCACCTGCGACCAGCGTAGCGATTCACCGTTCCGCCCGGGCCCGAATGTGCGACCGGGCGGTAGTCCCGCCCCCATAACTACGGCTGATCAAGATCGACGTAGAGGGAGGGGAGGCCGCCGCCGTGTTCGGGCTCACCCCGATCCTGGCCAGGATGCGGGACGACGTCGAGCTGGCCATCGAGGTGACCCCCAAGACCCTGGTCAAGCAGGGCCACACCGTCGACGACGTCATCGGCCCGCTCAACGCCCACGGGTTCCACGCCTACCGGCTGGTCAACGACTACGGCGCGGGGAGCTACCCGGCCGCCCTGCGGCGGCCCGTGCCGCCGATGCGGTGGCGCGGGCCCGTCACGGAGATGAGCGATCTCGTCTTCTCCCGTCTGGACGTCGAGACCCTGCGGTAGGCGGGCCTGCTTCGTTCACCCGGTGGCGGCCGCCCGTAGGTAGAGGCGAGCGAAGCGGACGGCCGGGTCGATCAGCGGTGCCGCCACCTCGGTGCCGCCGAGTTCTTGGGCCCGGTCCTCGAACGACGCCGTCGTCTCCAGCCACGCGGCGAGAGCCACGACTCCCTGAGGATCGAGCGCGGCCATGTGGGAGGCCACCGCGAAGGCCCGCGCGTACGTGTACCGCCCGGGGCTGTCCGGATAGGCGAAGCTGGCCAGAGTGCTGCCACTCACGGTGCCGTCCGCTTCGAGGTCCTGCGGGGTGAAGGCGGCCACGACCAGCGCGCCCGTCTCGTCCTGGTCGACCATCCACCGCTCGTCAGGGGACTCGGCGGCCTCCGAGGCGCGGCGCCGCAGGAGCGCGGCCGCTTCCCGCAGCAATTCCTGTGCCATCACGGGGCCCCTCCGTCGCGTCGTGACGCACGGATACTCGCTTCCAGCGCCGCCATCAGATCCTGGGGAGGCTCGCGCGGCCCGGCCGGCGCCTCCAGCTCCCTGCCCGCGGTCACCGCGGCGACGAGCCGGTTCAGGGCCTCGCTGTACTCGTCGCGCACGGCAGAGGGGTCGATGCCCAGGAGCTGGGTCAGCAGCAGCTCGGCAAGCTCTAGCCCCATCCTCCGCACGTCACTGGTCTGAGTGACGTCTGTCGGGCTGGCGCTGGTCAGGACAGGTTGATTTCCA